>CAZKWG010000009.1:0-29878 GCA_964556105.1 uncultured Enterobacterales bacterium
ATCTCCCCGACAATGACGCCGTGATCAGCTGGATGGACGCGCGACATCCCGGCGCCCGGTGTGAGTTCCTGCAGGCTGGGACGTGGTTCGAGATCCCGGTCGTGCCAGGGGTGCGCACGACGCGCGTGACAAGAATCTCGAGTTCACCCCCTCCAGTACCGGCGACCCCGGCTCCGCCACTCGAGGTGGCCGTGCCTCGGCCCACGACGACGCCAGCAACGGGCGCAGCTTCCCCGCCTGCGCCGGCTGAAGCCGTCGTGTCCATTGCGCCACCCACGGCGACGCCGCAGCGGTCGGCCCCCCAGCCCCGTCGGCCAGGACCGCCGCCCGTGTTCCATCCTCGGCCACCCGCGCCGCCGGCTCCGGCCGTCGCAGCCTCGCCGCCCCCTGCACCCCAGCACATCCCGGCGATCCCTGATCCTCCGCCAGCACCAACGCTCGCCCAGCCGCCGCCATCACCAGTTCCGATCATTCCAGCGCTTCCGGCGCCCCCGGCCCTGACACCGACACCCTCCAGCCCCCGAACCCTCGACGAGCGCAAAGCTCAGCTCCGCGACCTCTTCCTCCAGGCCGACCGTCCCCTGAGCACGCGCGAGATCGCGGCCGCCCTCGGCGTCAACCGCGACACCCCGCTCGCACCGCTGAAGGCGCTCGTAGCCGAGGGCTGGCTCGCGACGACGGACCCCAATCCGCGCTCGCCAGTCCTGAGGTATCGCCGCACGTCAGAATGATGGTCGCTCCACCAACCTGTCCTGTGGTTTAGCACGCCGAGACCATTGCCTTTACCGCGCGCTGCCGGCTCTGGACCACGTGAGGTCGACCTGGAAACGACCAGATCGGCTCCAATACGTGAAGTCGGCAGCGCTCTACAGAGCGCCACCGACTCAGGACCGTTCCATGAAGCGCTTCTCAGTACCGGAGGTAGTTCACCTCGCCGCTGCTCGCTCGAGAGATGGTCCAGCTCGACGTGCCGTCGAAGTGCAGCACGCCGATCGCCGCGCACATGACGTCCTCCTCCTCATAGGTGTCGTCCACGTACGCCGTGGCCGAGCCGACTGTGGTGGTCAGCGTGGCGAGACAGCGATCCGCGCTCGAGGTCCCCGTGGCGACGTTGGTGGCGAAGTAGGAGATCGTCCCGGGCTCGCTGCTCGTGAGCCCGACGTAGGGGCTTGCCGTGGTGATGGTGACACTGTCGCCGAAGTAATTGGCCAGGAAGGCCCCGATACAGGTGGCGGCAGACTCGTCGGTGACGTCGTCGACGTTGTAGGTGCTCGTGGATGTGGAGCTCGTGCTGGAGCTGCCCATGTACAGCTTGCAGGCGTAGCCCGAGTAGCTGCTGTTGTAGAGGTCGACCTGGATGACGTACTCAGCGTGGGCCGTGTTGAAGAGGCTCATGAGGGCGAAGAGAAACATGTTGGACTCCTGTCGTAGGTGGAAGGTCGTGCGTCGTGTGTGTTCAGTAGAGGTTGACGGGGTCGAGAGCCTGGATGGCCTTGGAATGCGGAAGAGGGACACCGTCCGGCACGTCGAGGAAGGGCAGCTCCTCGTCCATGCAGGCCAGCGCTGCGTCGAGGTCGGGATTGACGCAGGCCACGAGGGCGCCGTCCCGCAATCCGAGCGCTGAGCGATTTCCCCGAGCCAGGACGAGGTCATCCTGCCCGAGGTCGAAGATGAAGAGGGCTTCGTCTCCGGCGATGAAGAATGGGGCCATGGACGTGAACACGATCCCGTCGTCGAATTCCCCGCCCGGCACCGTCAAGAAGATGGCGTCCCCAGCGTGCAGGCCTGCGTCCGCACGGTCCCTCAGCACCTGGACGATCTCGAGTGTCACGTCTTGCACGACCCCCGGGGACGAGCCGATGACTCGGCTGTCGGCGGAGACGACCTCGGCGATCATCAACACCTGGGCGTCGCCGACCCAGCTCACGGCTGCGTCGAGGAGTTCGTCGGCTTCCACAGCCTGAGGGTTGCCTGGGGAGGTGGACGAGTCCTGGCTGTCCTCGTCGGCCGAGTCGGAGGTGTCATCGTTGTCGGCAGACGCGCTGTCCTCGAGCGCGGCGTCAGGCCCGGTCTCCGCGCTGTTCGAGGCGGTGTCTTCGAGGATGACCACAGGGACACAGGCCGGAAAGGCCCCCGCGGCCAGAAGGAGAGCGATGGTTCGTCGCATGAATGTCTCCACCTTTGTGTTGGGCATGAGTCAGCTGGTTAGGGCGCCGCGGCGATACGCTCGAGCGCCTGAAGAGCCGCCGAGGCGGTCGGTTCCAGGTACTGCAATCTGTGTGCCAACCCGAACGTGGAAGGTTGCATGTTCCAGAGGCCCGCGGGACGCCTGCAGGAGCGTCGAAGTGCCTCTGGGGGGCAAAAAGTGTGTACACATCGTGCCCACCGGTTACACACCGAGCGACAAGACTCGTCCCCTGTCGCGGCCTGGAGCGATGTTGCTGAACTCGAAGATCATCACTGGAGCGGACGAACCTCTCTTTCGTCGGTATCGCTTTATTGAGCTCCTCGACCGCGGTGCTCAAGGAGAGCTGTGGTGTCTCATGGACGAGGAGCTCAACCGTGAGGTGGTCGCCAAGGTCTACCTGGGTTCAGTGGATCGAAGGGAAGGGCAAGGGGCCAGGGCCCGCTTCATACGCGAGGTCCAGGTCGCAGCGCAGCTCGATCATCCGGGACTCGCGCCGGTGTATGACCACGGACGGCTCAGTGATGGCAGGCCCTACTTCCTGATGCGAAGAATTCGCGGAAGTGTGACCCTGACGCGGCACTTTGCCGGTTCCCCCGTGGACGACCAGGACCTGCGGCGCCGGATCTCCGCGCTCGTGCGCGCCTGCGAGGCCGTTGCCCACGCTCACCGACGCTCCGTGATTCACCGGGATCTGAAACCCGAGAACGTGGTGGTCGCGGAGGAAGGCGAGGTCTACGTCATTGACTGGGGGCTGGCACGGGTCGGCGGGGAGAGCGAGATCTTCGTCGACGGTCCCTGGTCCCCGTCCGACCTCACGCAGCTGGGCACGGTCGCCGGGAGCCCACACACCATGTCGCCCGAGGCGGCCAGCGGGGGCTTCGCCGAGCTCGACGCGCGCTCAGACGTCTACTCCCTGGGTGCGATCCTTTATGAGCTGCTGTCGGGGAGACGGGCTTACTCTGGTCGCAGCGCGGAGGAGATTGTGCGCAGCGTACGGACCGGGCCTCCGCCTCCCCCGGTGGATTCTGCCCCGGCCGATCTCGAGGAGATACGTCAGAAGGCAATGAGTCGTGACCCAGAGGCTCGCCATACGACGGCCGAGAAGCTGCGGGCGGCATTGCAAGACTGGCTCGACGGCACACTGCGACGCCAGCAGGCGCTCGCGCTCGTCGTGCAGGCGCGGGAGCGGCTCCTCAGGGCGGCCGCCATCCAAGACGAGTCCGAGCGTCAGTGCGCGCGGGGTGAAGCTATGCTAGCCGCGCTCTCGAAGTGGGCCAACATTGATGAGAGACGTCCTGCGTGGAGCACCCTGAAGGAGGCGGAGCGCACAGCCCGTGAAGCCCGGGACGAGCGCACCGCAGGCGAGCAGACGCTCCTGGCCGCGCTGGAGCTCGCCCCTGGACTTCCGGAGGCGCGGGATCCGCTAGCAGACCACTATGGACAGCTACTGCTGGACGCGCGCCGGGCGCACCGCTGGGATGACGCGCAGGTGGCCGAGGCACGGCTTCGCACGTACGGGAGCGCTCGGCACGCCTCCCTGCTTCGCCGTACGGCGACGCTCTCTCTTGAAACGGAGCCCGAGGCCGCTGCGGTCACGCTGTACCGCTTCGAGGAGGAGGATCGCCAACAGGTCCCGAAGCTGGTCGGCAGCCTCGGCGCAACACCGATTATCGCGACTGAGCTCCCACATGGGAGCTACCTGCTGATCATCGAGGCTCCGGGCTACGAAGTGGTCCGGTATCCGTTCTTGCTGGACATCGATCACGCCTGGCACGGGTGTCCTCCGGGAGAGGGCAGACCTGCGAAGGTGCGGCTGCCGCCTGTGGGGAGCCTGGCACCCTGGGAGCGCTTTGTGCCTGAGGGGTGGTACGAGGCCGGCGACCCGCAGGCGCGAGGGGGACTGCCGAGGATGCCCATCTGGGTAGATGCGTTCTCGATCCTGGCGAACCCCGTCACGAATCGTCAGTACCTGCGCTTCTTGAACGCCCTGGTGGACGAAGGACGGGTAGAGGAAGCGCTGAGCTACGCGCCGCGTGAGCTTGGTCGTCATCGGGAGCGCCCTGGCCCACCCGTGTATGGACAGCGCGAGGACGGGCACTTCGAGCTCGTGCCGGACGCCGACGACGATCTCTGGGATCCGGAGTGGCCGGTCGTCCTGGTCGACTGGGCCTGTGTCGTCGCCTATGCGGCCTGGTTCTCGCGCGTCACCGGACATCTCTGGCGCGCGCCCCTCGAAGCGGAGTGGGAGAAGGCGGCCCGCGGGGTGGACGGCCGGATCTTTCCCTGGGGCGATGCGGAGGAGACGATCTTCGCCTGCGTCGCTGGCTCTCGACCAGGCAAGGCGCGGCCCGCATGCGTAGGAGACTTCGAGACGGACACCAGCGTCTACGGTGTCCGCCACCTGGCGGGGAACGTGCGTGATTGGTGTCTCGATCTGTTCGAGCAGCCGAACCTGCGTCCTGGCTGCCGAGCACAGCTCGATCCTGTCCTGCTAGGCGATCTCGACGGTTACCGGGTCGCGCGAGGTGGATGCTGGAATGGGTCCACGGCCTACAGCAGGACGGGGTACCGTCTTGGTCTCCCGCCCCACTCCCGTCTGGGGCTCGTTGGCTTCAGGCTGGTGCGCTCGGACTTCTGAGCGCACCAGCGAAGAAGTCAGGGGTCGATGAGGCTCTCGCCGTGACACTCGCGGAGGAAGTCCGCGGCTTCGTCGGCACCGAGGGTCTCGAGTCCGTTCGCGCTGCGGATCTTCAGCGAGCTCACGTCCAGGCTCACGCCGCTGTCGTTCAGCCAGTCCTCAGCGCTGCCGATGTCGTCGCCGCTCCCGATGTCGTCGCTCAGGTCACCCACCGTGCCCCCCGAGAGGTTCGCGGTCATCTCGTAGACCAGTACACCGTAGGGCCAAGCGTCCTCGTCGTCGCAGTACAGGACCAGGGGGGACTTCCACTTCAGGAAGCTGAGCGCGATCCGGGCCTTGAGCTCTTCGACGTTCTCGCTCTCCTTGCTTGCGCTGTAGCTGGGGAACCACGCCTTCCACTCGCCCTTGATGTCGCCCGGGTCAAGGCCGAGCGCGTCCTCGATGACCTCCTCGAGGGCGTCGAGGGACATGTTGAACGGCACGTCATCGTCGTTCTCGTGCGTCGAGGTGTTGTCATCGTCGTCCGCAGCAGCGGAGCTGGCGTAGCACTCCGAGGAGCTGCTGGCGAAGTAGGAGGGAGGCTCCATGTCTTTCAGCTCGATCTCCCGATCGAATTCCTCGAGCTCGACGTATGGAAGGAACGGCCCGCCACAGACCCCTACCGTCGGGTCTTCGGCGCTATAAGGCACCATCGCCATTGTCGTCTGCTCGAAGGCGTCCATCACGTCGTCCCAGGTCGGCGCCGTGGTGGCGTACTCCAGGAGGTCGACGATGTCGTCCCCGTGTCCGGCCCCCATGATCTTGCTGCCTACGGCCAGCACAGGCGCTGTGTGTTCGGTCCAGTCGGGCTCGGCGATCTCGACCTCCTCTACGAAGTCCTTGGCGTCAGATGCGCCCGGACCGGTCACCTTGAAGGTGTAGGCACGTAGGACCGCAGGCCCTGGAGTGAACTTCAGGCCAGGCCGATCCGTGACCATAGTGCCAAATTCATGTGCCGCTTTGACGTAGTCGCCAACATGTGAGGCCCCGTAGAAGGCCACGCCCTTGACAGCGGTGGTGGTGGTCAGGACCGCCAGCGAGACGGTCGCGGCCAGCTTGAGGAAGGTCGTCGAACGAAGGGCAGCATGAGTCGCCATGATCAGCTCCGGAGCTTCGAGAGAAGTTTGGGACAGGGACACGTTGGACGTCAATGCAATCGGCGTGCCAGCCTTCCGCACGCCTTGCCCCGCGCGGTACGGGAGCCGGGCCCCCTCACCCGAGCAACGGGTAGCAGCCAGAAGGAGTTGGTGTTGAACACTGTGTACACAGTGTGCGTCCAGATCTGAGCTCAGCCATGGCGTTGACCGACCATGGCGAGCAGCTCCTTGTGGTCCGGACACTCGAGGTGCTCGACCACGAGTCGCGCGAGCGGCAGCGGGAGCTTCCTCAAGATGTCGGCCCGGTCCTCACGCAGGTCCAGCGATCGGGCTGCGCTTTTCAGAAGCTCTTCGTTGACCCCGGCACCATAGAGACGGCAGCACTGCTGGGTCCTGTTCTCGTCTTGACGCAGGTAGCGCAGCACCTGCTGCAGTCCAGGCGTGAGCCCGTCGGGCTTCAGGCCACCCATCAGGTGAGCTTTGAAGTTGTTGCCGTTGTAGCGGCCGAACACGATCGTGTTCAGCGCGTTGATGTCATTACCTGTGACGGCAGGCACCCTCAGCTTCGGCTCTTCGACGTCCCGCTTCTCGTCCTCGGGTACCACCGGCTCTGGTGGAAGCACCGTGTCGCCTCCATCGGAAGCGGAGGGCGCTCCTGTCCATGCGCTGCCCTGAAGTGTGGTCATGGCGCTGGGGCCGGCTGCGACCAGGAGGTGGAAGATCGCCCTGGCGCTCCCGGCCTCGTGCAGCTCGACGATGCCGGCGCGCCCCAGCAGCATCGCCATTCCGGGCTCCACCGGGCGCAGGATTGGACGGATACCCGCTCCGACAGGTCCGGCCCACACCTCCAGGGTCCCGCCAGCGAAGGTGTGAACAGCGATGCTGTCGCGATCACGGGTCAACAGGGCCTGCGTACGGCTGATTCGCGACAGTCCGGACAGCGTGAGCACCTCTGGCGGGTGCTCACCGCAGAGCTGCTGGACGGCAGCGATCCGTGCGAGCAGATCTCGATCTCCGGCGTTGGAAGCCTGTGTCAGCACGTCGTCCCAGCTCCCGTGCCGGCTGAGCACCACACCACGTCCGATGAAGTCCTGTGTCGCGCCCTTGAGCTTGCCCTGCTCGTCATAAGTCGGCTGGAGGATCACCCGTAACCACGTGAGCTCCTGCTCAGAGACCAGCAGAGGCATCGCCTGCCTGACGAGTTCGAGGTCGACGACGCCCGTGCTGCTCTCCAGCAGCGCCCGCGTCACGCGGGAGAGCTCCTCGAGATCGCCCTCCCAGGCGCGGCGAGAGAGCGCCTCCAAGGCGTCCGCTCGTATCGGGCGCCCCCGCAGCGCCGCGAGGAGCGCGTGCCGAACAGGATCGCAGGTCGGGTTCTCCCGGCGTCGCGACGCCATCGAGCGCAAGGGCAGGCATTCACCCATCAGACTCCGCTGCTCGAGGGGGGTCAAGTCGGACAGCCCGGGGAAGGTCCGATGCAGGGTCGTGGAGATCAGCGGCCCCAGAGAGAGCTGGCGCTCGCTGAGCGCGCCCAGGTGCTGGCGCTCGAGGCGTTTTCCCGTTGATCGGGCCACGACAGCGGCGGCCGCGAGCACCGTCTGCTCCAGCTCTCGGACGTTGCCGGGCCAGCTCCAGGACTCCAGGGCGAGCGCTGCCGCAGGATCAATGGGATCTTCCTCGGCGGGCGTCCCAGCGAGCCGCTGGTACTCGGCACCGAAGAGCCGCCGGGCAATGGGGAGGACGTCCCCCGGCCGCTCCCGCAGCGAAGGCAGACGGACCGCGGCTCCTCGAATCCGGTCGTAGAGGTCCGGGCGAAAGCGTCCGGCTTTGACGAGGGCTGCGAGGTCGCGGTTCGTGGCCAGGATGATCTGGGCCTCGATCGGGATCTCTGTCTCTGCCCCGACCTGGCGCAGGCGCCGATCCTGTAGCACGCGCAGGAGCCGGCTCTGCGCCTCCAAGGGCAGCTCACCCACCTCGTCGAGGAAGATGGTGCCGGTTCCGGCGGCCTTGAACAGTCCGTCTCGGGATGCGACGTCGGTCGCGGCGCCGCGGACAACCCCGAACAGCTCGGCCTCCAGGAGCGCTCCCGGGACGCTCGCCAGATCGGCGTGCACGAAGCGCTCGCCCCTTCGTTCGCTCAGCTCGTGAATCTGGCGTGCCAGCATCGTCTTGCCGACCCCGCGCTCGCCCAGGATAAGCAGGTGCTGCCCGCCGAAGATGGCGTCATCCACCGCTTTGAGCATGTGCCACATGTCAGGGCTGGTGGTACCGAGCTCGCGCGCCAGCCTTCGCGTCATGATGCTGGCCTTCGCACGATCCTCCGAATTCAGACCTGACGCTCCTCGGATCCCGCCAGGACGCGCCATCTGATCGCGCGCCGCCTGGACCAGACGGCGTTGCTCCAGGAGGGCGCGCAAGGACTGCAGGTCAGCGCTGCCGAACGCATGGAGGTCCTCCACGACACAGCCTTGGTAGACCAGAAGCGCGCCAGCCTCGTCTCCCCCTGGACCGTATCGCCGGACTGCGATCGGTGCGTGCTCCTGCGCGGCCCAACGCGCCAGAGTGCGCTTCCCGACGCCCGCGTCGCCGTGGAGCGTCACGGGGAGCCCGGCCTTCAGGAAGGCGCCGATGGTGCGCCGGAGCCCGGAGAGCGTTGGGTCGGTCGCGACGATGAAGCTCTCTTCTGGAGTGGGCGAGAGCCACGCTGGTGGCGCTACAGCCACGGCCGAGGGCCGCTCAGCGACCTTGTGATCGGGTCCGACCAGCACGACCAGGTCGTTTCGTTCGGCCAGCTCCTCAAGGTACCGCTCCAGCGCCTTCTCGACCTCGCCGATCATGTGCAGCCAACCACCGGCGATCAGCGGGGCGAGCTCGTCGAGAAGATCACCAAGCGTTGATCGGTCGTGAGTCAGGCTGGCCATCTCGAGCGGAGCGTAAGGACCCCAGGTCACGGACCCGGCGGATTGCTCTCGTGATCGGACCCAGGCACGATAAAGTGACTGCCCGATAGTCAGCGCAGGGACACCTGAGATACTGGGAGCGCGGACCACTGCGCCGGCCCTCAGGGCGACCGTCCATCTCTCCTCCGATGTCGCGTCTTCGACAGGAGCGGGCGCTGCCGCGGAGGGCTGGGTGGCAAGTGATGGGAGAAGGGAGTCTTTGGAAGACATGAGACGATGGTAGCAGGCCGCGATCGGGCCGGCAACTCCAGCCCAGATAGCGCCCGTTTACACAGTGTGTACACATCGTGCGCCCTGAGGGATGCCCAGCTGGATCGTCGGCGGGCTGACAAAGGCTCGGAGGGGCCGGTGTGACCCAGCCTGAGGTAGACGCCCTGGCACGCTACTTGCTTTACTTCCCTCGTGTCACGAACACCTTCTTCTTCTCACATTTCAGGAGTGCCCATCATGACGCGCATTGCTCTTCGCTCCGCGACCCTCCTCAAGCTGGTAGCGATTTCGTCGTTGACTACCCTCGTCGGCACGGGCGCTCTCTCGAGCGTGGCCTCGAACGTGAAGCCGAGCGCGGGAGACCTGCTGGGGAAGCGGCCGGTACGCGAGTCCGGGCTTGTGATGCACTCGATCGAGCGGGGCGACCTGGACGTCACGATGATGCGCACGCACACGTTCAAGGTGAGCGGCCGGCACGCATCGGACGCCCGGGACTTTGTAGAGGACGCCGAGATCGCCGAGTCCGACTGGACAGCCCACTCAGCGCCCGTGCTGGCGCTGGGCAGCAAGGTCATCGGCGCAGGGTATGGCGACGAGATCATGGACATCCTGGAAGATCTCATGGATGACGGATCCGCGGCGCCGACCCTCAATGACCTCCTGGAAGGATTTCGAGAGACCATTGGCTCAGTGAGCGAATGCAGCGGCGAGGATCCCACCATCCAAGTCTGTGGCGGGCCTATGGTGCGCTACATAGAAGTCTATGAGCACGAGTGGGAAACCGAGATCGGGGTCATGGCGCCATCCCACCTCCGCAGCAGCGCGTCCGCCTGCTACATGAGCTCAGTGGCCGCGGACGACGACGATGACCACACCTCGACCCATACCAACGAAGAAGGCGTGCCCCTCAACCTGGCGCTGGAGACGATGGAGGAGCTCATCGAGGAGGCGCTCCGTCTGGACGCCGATGAGATCGAGGGCCACTGGAACGCCTGGTTCCCCACCCATGGAACCCGTGACGGCAAGAACGCCGAGGAGCTCAAAGCCAGGATCGCGCTCAGCTTCCAGAAGTGGAACTCCCCCCTGGTCGTGTACTGCGACGACGAGGACACCTGGCCCTACGGGGTGCTGATCTACGAGATGACCGCGAGCCTCTCGGGCGGCACGGTGAGCGATCTTCGCGACGCTATGGAGGAGGACGACGACATCGACATCGCCGACGCGGAGGACTGGCTGGGCGACAGCGGCGTGAGCCTGGACGTGAGCTCGCTGAAGATCCGCAGCGCGAGCGGGCTGGAAACCCTCAGTGGCGACGAGGCCGACGACTTCTTGCGTCAGTGCTACGGTGAAAGCCTCATCGATCCATGATCATGCCCTGGTCGGGTTGGGCGGCCTCGGGCGCCCCAAGCTTCCCGACCAGCGCTCGCAGGCGTCGAAGCACGCCAAGGTGGCGATGCCCTCGCGACCCCGCTTCCTCCAGCGCCACCGCCAGCTCAATACGGATCGGCGCGATCGGCTGAGCCGCCCGCTCGGCCACGACCTCCACCGCGGCTCCGGGGCTGGTCTCCAGCAGAGGGCGAAGCACCAGATGGTCCGTCACGAGCGCCAGATGCGTCGCAAAGGAGGCAAGGCCTGGCGCGCGCCGACGAAGCAGCTCTTCAAGGACATCCATCGGAAAGCATGCTGGGTCGAGCTGGAGCTGGTGTCGCAGCGCCCGTTCGTCGGCGTGGCGTAGCCACCATGGTCGCAGCCAGGCTCGAAGCCACCAGGGACGCTCATGTCCGCCTTCGATCTCTGGCACCGGCTCGAGCGGCGGCGCCTCCCAGGCGCGCAGGATCTCGCCCGACATGCCACGCGCCTCCAGAAGGCGCGCCAGCGCGTCGAGCGGGGGCGGGCACTCTCCTCTGATGACATCCAGCACCATGAGCTCCGCGGGCGGCTCTTCGTCCCATCTCACGGTTGTGTAGGTTGGTCGGTGGTTGCTGATCGGCAGACGCAACGCCATCTGCCACAGTCGGACCACTCCGTCGTTCACCCACGAATCACTTCGTACAGCCAGCGCCGCGAGCAGCGGTGTCACGCCTCCGACGGCCCGACCACCCCGCCAGTCGAAGTCAGGCCCCCCGAGAAAGGGATCCGGGTCCTTCAGGGCCCAGTATTCGATGGCGCGCGCCAGCTCGGGACTGTCGGGAACGTGTCGGCTCAGGTCGAAGGCCAACGCTGCGTAAGTGCGGGGATTCGGTTTGGACTGCATCGCTCTACGGATGACTGGCACCCAGTCGCGATGCGCGCTGTTGCGGTCATGCAGGCGCATCCACACCTCGGAAGCCGTTGTACGCAGCGCCTCGTCTACAACGTAGCGGCGGGGACGGACAGGGTCATCAGGGTAACCTGCGCTGCCCTGCATAAGGAGCAGCCATTCGACCTCCTCGAGGCGGTCACCTGTCAACCTCCCGGCGTTGTGCTCGGCCTGAACTACGGCCCAGGCACGGTCCAGGCGTACTACATCCTCACCGATCCACCTGATCACTTCATGGATGGGCATATCGTTTTCCGAGCTGACGCTCTGCCTGTCGCTCGCGTGTGCCCAGGCGCTCAGCGGCCCGTCGTCTCCGAGGTCGAGCAGGGCGTGGACCGCACGACTGCGCCAGCTCTCGTGGAGATGCAAGCCCTGGTATGTAGACCGGGTCATGTGCGTACGGTGCCCGCCAATCAGAAGGTGCTCGACCTCCGCCGGGAGCTCGTCTGGCAGCTCCGCCAGGAGGGTGAGCACGCCGTCGCCGATGGCGAGTAGCTCGGGCCGAAGGACAGGTGCCCATCGAACGAGCGTCTCGAGGAGAGCGGGACGGCCGATGACCACACCTTCCCCTCTGCGCCTCAGCAGCGCGAACTGCGCACTTCCGCGCACTTTGGCGCTGAGATCTTCCCGCGCGAACCGCGCCAGGCAGACCAGCTCGTCGAAGCGAAAATAGAGAGAAGGAAACTCACAGGCGAGCAGGCTGAACAGCCCCCCGGCTCGCGCGAGGTCGCGCCAGATCGGCAGGTCGAGAAGGTAGCGAGGTCCCCGGATGTACCGATCACGCAGCGCCGCGGGCTCGCCGAGGTGGAAGAGCTCGATGGCCGCCTGGTGCGCATCCCGCTCCATCTCATCGAGGATGTCCACCAGCTCGATCTGCGCTCCGAGGGTGTGTCCGTGTTGTTCTTCGATCTCTACCACGAGGGGCTGGACCCACCAGTCGGGTTCGATGGTGACGCGCGCGTCTCGAACGCGGAGCCTGCTGTCGGGGAGCAGCTCGGCTGGCTGGTGCACGACCTGCAAGAGCAGCTCCTTCATCCGAAGCCGACCCGCCAGTTTCACGGCCAGTCCGGCGTCGAGAGGGCGGTATCCTTTGGGGCTCCGCAGGAGGCTCCGCGCGCACAGATCTTCTACCTCTGCTGATCCCGCCGCTGTGGCCAGCCGGAGGAGATCGGAGAGGGCTCCTTCGATCTCTTCCGGCTTCAGTCGCCCTCCCAGCTCCTGGAGCAGCAGCGCCGCTGCCGGACCCGTGTGTCCTGCGGCCGCGGCCCAGCTCAGCAGGGCGCAAGCTGGCATATGACGCCAGATTCGTATGGCCAGTGGCGCTGGCCGACCCCCAGGTATCACTTCGAAGTCCAAGAACACCTGCTCCTCGCGTGCCTCGAGCCACGCTCTTCCGTCGAGCAGGCGCGCCGCCTGGTCGTCTCCAGCCTTCGCGCGCTCGCCAAGGCGCACAATCCCACGCGCGAGGTCACGCCCCGAGCACCATTCGAGCGACCATGGCCGGGTCGGGACCACCTGATCGGGGCAGAGCTGACAGAGCAGTCTCGCCAGCTCCTCTCGGTCCTGCAGGTCTACCCATCCGAAGAAGCCCCACCTCTTGGTCCTTTCGGGCTCTACCACGCCTGCTTGGGGGGTCTGCCGCCAGAGCTCAATCAAGACACGATCGGATTCAGGCACCAGGCGGGCGAGCTCCACGACGGGGTCCTCGTCAAACACAGGCAGTCCGTCCCGGTGCCGCGTGGAGAGCTCCCGCAGGGCCCGTCGTACCCAGCCCGCCCACGGCGTCTGCCATGAGATGTGCCGCGTGGAGAACATACCGTGCGCCTCGGCCCAGACCATGGTGGCCCAGGCGGGCAGCAGAACACCCATCGGGATCGGCTCGGCCGAGACCAGCGCGAACCGCACCCTCCAGGCGGCGGCGTCCAAACGGAGCTCCTCAGGGTGGCCCTCCAGCCTCGCTTGGAGCGCCTCCATCCGCAGCCCCCGCCGGCCCAGCTCGTCGAGCACGAAGAGCCAGTCCGGGTCGAGCAGCCGCAGCCAGTCCGGGTCGAAGGGCGGCAGCTCCGACAGCCCGCGCGCCGCCCAGATGGCTGCGACCGTCGGCTCCACGACGGCCAGGAACACGCCCGTGTACCGATCTTCCTCGGCGAACACGCCGCCGCGGATCAGCGCGTCCAGGACCGCCTCGGCAGGCTCGCTTGCCAGCGTCAGCTCCAGGGCCTCGAAGGCCGCCTGCCGCGCGGCGCCTTTGGCCTGCTTTGCCTCGGCGACCAGCGCCGCGAGCGGGCGCCCGGCCGCCGGCCCCAGCAGGGCCCCCATCGCGGCACGCAGCGTCTCCATCACCACCGCGCGAGGCGCCCAGGTCCAGGAGCGCACGTCCTCGGTTCGGGTTCGGTGGCGCGCTGCCAGGCCCGCCATCAGCCGGTCCAACAGCCGCTCGTCGAAGGGCTTGAGGGCATCGCCTGCGCGCACCTGCGCCTGCTCCCAGGCCGCGCGAGCCAGCAGGTCCCGCGTGGCCAGCACAGAGGGAGGGCAGCCGCGCCGCGTCACCTCGGCCAGCAGGCGGATGACCAGGTCCGGGCAGGCCTCCTCGCCAATCATCGCGGGGGTGGTCTCGGCGCGATCTGCAAAGCTGCGCAGGGCGCTCGAAGGTCCGGCCGGGAGCAGCGCCGCCAGCCGGCGCGCGAGCGCCACCGCCTGCGCCGCACCCCAGCGCGTCAGGCGCAGACGCAGGTGCGACAGGTTCTCTGTCCTGTGGGCCTGCTCCTCGTCCATGACCAGCAGGCGCAGCACGCCCGGCGCGGGCTCAAGAGGCGCCGGCGCCAGCGCAAGCTCGACCTGAATCGCCGGAATCTCCGCCGTCTCCCTCTGTCGCCCTCGGCGGTCCTTTGCCTGATCCGCGGCTACTTTCGCCACGGCCTCCGATCGGACCGCGTCGAGCCGCGCCTGCAGTCGCGCGCGTACCTGCCGCGCGGCAACATCCCGGCCGCGCCCCGCAGGACCGACGAGCCCAAGATTCTCGTACTTCGCGCTCGAAGACCACTGCTTCGGGTCGCCCAGCCGCGAGACCACCTGCGCGATCACCCCCTCCAAGGTCTCGCCTCGCTCGCCCTCCAGCGCCGCCGGGATCTCGACGTCCTCAAGGCGCAGCTCGGGAAAGGCCGGGTGCCAGGCCATCTCCGGCTCCAGCTCGCCGCGCTGGAGCGCCGCCAGCTTCGCGCGCAGCTCGTCCACGCTCAGCCCTGCGTGGCGCGCCAGGATGTTCACCCGTTCGGGGTGGCGCGTGAACCAGGCGCGCAGCGCGCCCTCGTCCCCGTTGACGAACCGACTCACTTCGGAGCGTTTGCTCGAGCCATCGTCCTGGCCGATCTCGATGGCAAGCTCCTTCTGCGAGGCCCCATGGCGGGTCAGCGCGGCCTGGATCCACCCGGCCCACCGCTCGCGGGCCATCTTGTCGAGGTCGAAGACTCCGGCGTTCATCGTATAATCCTCCGCGGATTGCGGTTGCGGAAGGTCGTCTTGACGCGCCCATCAGGGCTGAGCACGACGGTCACTCCCTCGTGCTGGTCGATGCGCACCCCGGCCATGCGGGCGCGCTCCACGCACCGGCGGTCCAGGCGAAAGACCTGGTCCCCGTGCGACCACATCCGCCGACCCCAGCGCCGCGTGGCGTCGATGGCGTGACCCGAGATGCCACGGGCGTCGGCTCGATGGAGGCCGTGGTAGGTGAAGAAGATGTGCGGTGACGATCGTCGTGCCATGCATGCTCCAGAGAGACAGGAGCAGGGTAGACGCTACGTGTATCGCGTGTTGGGATCTTGATCCCAGGAGTTTTGGGATCCTGTTCTAGCCCGTCCTACGCCAGCCGCGTACATCCCTCCGCTGTGTCCCCCTGGGAGCCCGTCCTCCACCGCAATAAGCTGCCCATCCACCCCTCTTCCCGCGAGCCCGATGCCCCCAGCCGCCCCCAGCCCCCGCGAAGGCATGATGGCCGTCGTCCGCAACCGCCGGGCGATGATCACCGGGGTCCAGCCCTTCGACGCTGACGAGTCCGGCCGCTACCACCTCGTCGAGCTCGAGTTCAGCGACGGGCTGGGCGCGGAGACCGCCAGCGTGCTCTGGGAGGTCGAGCAGGGCGCCGAGGTGCTGGAGCCCGCCTCCCTGCCCCGCGTCGGCGAGACCGCCCCCATGGACCCGCGGGAGCTCGACGCCATGGTGCGCGCCGCGCGCTGGTCGGCGCTCACGCCGTCGCTGCCGTTCTCGGGCCTCGACGAGGATCGGCCCGCCGTCGCCAGCCCGCTGTTTGGTGCCATCTACCCCGAGGCCTACCAGCTCGTCCCCGTGCTGCGCGCGCTGGAGATGCCGCGCGTGGCGCTGATGCTCGCCGACGCCGTGGGCCTGGGCAAGACCATCCAGGCCGGCATGATGCTGCGCGAGCTGATGCTGCGCCGCCGTGTGCGCCGCGTGCTGGTCCTGTGCCCGGCCGCGCTGCGCACCCAGTGGCGCGACGAGATGGACGAGAAGTTCGCCCTGCCCTTCGAGGTGGTGGACCGCCCCCAGACGCTCAAGCTCCAGCGCGAGCAGGGCCTGGACGCCAACCCCTGGCGCGCCCACGAGCGGATCATCGCTAGCTACCACTACCTGAAGCAGCCCGACGTGCTGGAGCAGTTCCGCGGCATCGCCGAGCCCCGAGAAGACGGGCGCCTGCGCTGGGATCTGCTCATCGTGGACGAGGCCCACAACCTCTCGCCCGCCAGCTTCGGCAGCGACTCGGACCTGGCCACCCTGCTCCAGGTCATCGCCCCCTGGTTCGAGCACCGCATCTTCCTGACCGCCACGCCGCACAACGGCCACACGCGCTCCTTCTCCGGGCTGCTCGAGGCGCTCGACCCGGTGCGCTTCACCCGTAAGTCCGAGCTCGACGACGAGGACCGCCGCCGGGTGGGCGAGGCCGTGATCCGGCGCCTGAAGAGCGAGATCAACCGCTCGTATGCGGCTCAGGGCGAGCCCCCCCGCTTCTCCGAGCGGCGCGTGGACGCGCTCCCCGCCCTGCACTTCGGCGCGGCGGAGCGCGCGCTGGACCTGGCCGTCCGCGACTTCCGTCGCGCGCTGCGCAAGGCCACACGCGCGGCCTCCCACAACGACCGCACGGCCGGCGCCTTCGCCACTGAGGTGCTCCAGAAGCGCCTGCTGTCAGGCCCCTGGGCATTCGGGCAGAGCTGGCTCGCGCTGATGGAGGGGCTCGGCGAGCAGGCCGTCTCCGCGGACGCGGTCGGGCGCGTGCGTGCGGCGGCGGTCGAGGACACCGACGACGACGCCGAGAAGGAGAGCCGCCAGCGACACGCCGACAAGACCATCGGCGCCTGGCTGCGCCCCTGGCAGGACGCCGTCTCCGCCGAGATCGCCGAGATCAGCTCGATCGTGGCCACCCTCGGCCTCAGCCGTGTGCAGCCGGGCCTGGACCCAGACGCTCACACCGCCGCCGTGCGCGAAGCCGCCGCCAGGGTCAAAGCCGACGCCCGCCTGCGCGCCCTCGAGGTCCTGATCGACGGCCGACTGCGCAACGGCGCTGCCTGGCGCGACGACGAGCGCCTGGTCGTCTTCACCGAGTACAAGGCGACGCTGGACTACCTTCACAGCCGGCTGCGCGCCCGCTACGGCGACGGCGGGTGGTTGATCGCGCTCTATGGCGGCATGACCGACGCCGAGCGCGACGGCGTGAAACGATCGTTCAACGACGCCCAGGGCCCCGCCCGCATCCTGCTCGCCACCGACGCCGCCGGCGAGGGTCTGAACCTCCAGCGCGCCGCCCGCCTGCTGCTGCACTGGGACATCCCCTGGAACCCCGGCAAGATGGAGCAGCGCAACGGCCGCCTTGACCGCCACGGCCAGGAGCGCGACGTGGAGATCTTCCACTTCGACAGCACCGACGACGCCAGCATGCGCTTCCTGGGCAAGGTGCTGCGCAAGCGCAGCCAGACCCGCGAGGACCGCGTCGTCACCGACGAGCTGTTCGCCGACGCCATCCTGGCCCACTTCGACCTGGACGAGGACGTCTCCCAGAGCGAGGCCCGACTGGAGCGCGCCATCGGCAGCGCCCAGACCGCCAACCGCGAGGCCGCCGACGATCTGCCCGAGGGAAGGGCGCTGCCCGGCGCCGCGGATCAGGCTCGGCTGGTGGCGTTGAAGGCCGAGCTCGACCTGTCGCCCGAGAGCCTGCGCGAGACCCTGGAGACCGCCCTGGCTATCGAGGCCGCGCGCCCCCGGCTCCAGGACGATGGCCACGGTCGGGATCGCCTCGTCTACCCGGTCCCCGCAATGTGGGCTGAGCTGGTCGACCACACCCTGCGTCAGGGGGGCCCCACCGGGCCGCTGCTGGCCCTGGTCTTCGACCCCGCCCACTACGTCGTCGAGCGCTCCGGCCGCCCCGTCTACCTGCCCGAGCCCGACAGCCGCCTGCTGCACCTGGGCGACGCGCTCTACCACCGCGTCATGTCCACCTTCTCCCGCTACCGCTTCCCTGGCGGCCCCAGCGCCGCGACCCGCTGGACCGTTCGAGCCGCGCCGCTCCCGGCAGGCGCCGACGCGCTGATCCTGCTCACCGTCGAAGAGATCGCCACCAACGAGCTGCGCGAGCCCTGCCACCACTGGGTGCGGACCCTCGTCCTGCCTGTCTTCGGCGACACGCTGGGCGAGGCGCTGCCGGCTGTACCCGCCGCCCAGCTCGCAGCGCCGCCCACCCTGGGAGACCGCGAGCAGGCCCGCGACGTCTGGGAGCGTGTCGAAGACCAGGTCAAAGCGGCCGTCCGAGCGCTGCAACGCCAGCAGACCGCCGCCATCGGCGCCCGGATGAAGGAGGCCGGCCGGCTGGTCCGCGACCTGGAGAAGCGGCGCTTCGAGCGGCGCCGCAAAGAGCTGGAGCGCGCCATCGGCGAGAACCAGCTCGCACGCATCTCCAAAGAGGCCGACAAGCTACGCGAGAAGGCCCGCCAGCTCTCGCTCTTCGCCGAGATCGACGCCGAGCTTCAGAAGCGCCTGGCCGACCTCGACGCCGAGCTGAAGCTGCGCAAGGGCCACTACGAGCAGGTCCAGACCCGGCTGTCTGTAGAAGAGGAGCGCATCCTCAAGGGTGTTCTGCCCTTGCGTTACGCCCTGCGCGGCGAGGCGGCGGTCTACCCCATCGCGGTCGAGATCCGGCTCCCAGGTGGTGAGGCATGAGCGCGCTCCACGACGCCTGGACCAGCCTGCGTCATGGGGGCAACCTGCTCTCTCCCGAGGCGCTCGACGCCTTACCACAGCCGGGCCGCGCGCCCCCAGGCCTCGCCGATCAGCTCCGCGCCGCCCGCACCGCGCTCCCCCCGGACCGACCCGCGACCGGCGAGGCGCTGTCTGCCCTGCTCGACGTCGTGCTCGAAGAGACCACCGGGCTGCACGCCGGCTGGCGCAAGGGCACGGCGGTGGGCGCCAGCGATGCCGCCCAGCTCCTCGACGGCACCGTGCTGAAGCCCCGGCGCCTGTGGTCTGGCCCGGACGGTGAGGCGCTGGCCGTGTTCACCACGCCAGAGACGCGCATCGGTGTTGGGCGGGGCCGCCGGCCGGTCGCTCAGGTCACCGAATACCTGCGGCGCCGCAACGTGCCGCTCGGGCTGCTGACCAACGGCCGCGAGTGGCGGCTGATCTGGGCCGACACCGACGGCCTGGCCTGGGTCGAGTGGGACGCCGATCGCTGGCTGGAAGCGGATCAGCTCTCGCCCTCTCTGCATCTTCTGCGGTTGCTGTTGAGCTGGGCTGCGCTGACCAGAGGCAAGGCCGAACACCCGCCCCTGCTGGTCGCCATCCGCGACACACGCCGCGGTCAGGGAAAGCTGTCCAAGGAGCTGGGCGAGCGGGTGCGCCGCGCGGTCGAGACCCTGCTGCGCGCCCGTCGGGCGACCGTCGCGCCGGCCTGGGAGGCGCACGCCGCCGCCGATCTGTACGTCGCGGCCTGCCATATCGTGATGCGCCTGGTGGTGGTGCTGTTCGCCGAGGCCCGCGAGCTGCTGCCCTGTGACAACCCCGTCTATCATCAGGCCTACGGCCTGCGCGGGATGCTCGACCAGCTCGACCGGCTCAGCCCCGAGCGGCGTCGGAGTCGGCACTCGGCCTGGCCGCGCCTGCTGGCCCTGTTCCGGCTGCTGCACGGCGGGTCGCCCCACCCATCGATCAATGTGCTGGCCTACGGCGGAGATCTGTTCAAAGCCGGCGACCCGCGCGGGGACGGCGTGCAGCGCGCTCTGGCGCTACTCGAGAACCTGGCCGATCCGCCCGACGACGACGTGCTGCACCGCGTCCTGGTCCTGCTCACCCGCACCACCCAGCGCGTGCGCGAGGGCGCGGTCTGGCGGACCGTCGCCGCGCCCGTGGACTTCACCGAGCTGACCAGCGAGTACATCGGCATCCTCTACGAAGGATTGCTGGACTACGAGCTGCACAAGGCCGGGGACCAGCCCGTCGTCTTCCTGGCCCTGGGCGATCAGCCAGCCCTGCCTCTGGACCGGCTGGAGGCCATGGACGACAAGGCGCTCTTCGCGCTGGTGGAGAAGGCCAAGGTCAAGCGCGCCTCCGGGGCGGGCGAGGACGAGGAGGGGGAGGAAGAGGCAGAAGAAGCCGACGAAGAGGCTGGCGATCAGCCTGATGAACCGGTCGCCGCTATCGAGGAGGAGACCCCCGACGACACCCGCGCCGCCGCCCGCGCGCGGGCCATCGCCTGGGCCGAGCGCGCCGCCGTGGTCGGCAAGCTGGTCAAGGCGCCGCGTGGCAAGAAGAGTGCGGATGACCCGGCGTTTCGCGAGCAGCTCCGCGCCGCCGCCAGCCAGCTCATCGCCGATCTCGAGCTGCCCGGCGAGCTGTACCTCGTGCGCTGGGGCGGCACCCGCAAGGGCGCCGGCACCTTCTACACCCGCCCCCAGCTCACCCTGCCCACCGTGCGCCGCACCCTGGAACCCCTGCTGCGGGATCCAGCCGGCCAGATCCGCACGCCCGAGGTCCTGCTGGCCTTGAAGGTCTGCGATCCGGCCATGGGCTCGGGCAGCTTCCTGGTCGCGGCGCTGCGCGTGCTCACGGCGGCGGTGATCGAGTCCTTGCACGTGCACGGGCGCGTGGTGCGCGACGGAGATCGCCTCACGGTGGACTGCGCCGTCCTACCCGAGGGAGATGGCGCGCTGTCCGGGGGCAACACCGAGGATCTGCTGGACGCCATCGTGCGCCGGGCCGTCGTTGAGCACTGCCTGTACGGCGTGGACATCGACCCGCTGGCGGTCGAGCTGGCGCGCGTGTCGCTGTGGGTCGAGACGCTGGACCGGCGGCTGCCGTTCACGTTCCTGGACCACAAGCTGCGGTGCGGGGACGCGCTGGTGGGCACATGGCTGGACCGGTTTCGGGATTATCCATTGCTGGCCTTCTCGCGGCAGAGCCCGGATCTCAAGTGGAAGGGCGTGCATCACGCGGCTGACATCTGGCACAAGGCGCTGCAGAAGCGGCGCGAAGAGGTCATCGAAGAGCAGGCCGAGCTGCTCGCCGGCAAACAGCACCTGCCCTTCGTCGCCACCAGCGACGACGAGCTCAAGGCCGCCATCGAGCGCATGCGACGGCTCTACCGCGAGCTGCGCCGCGTTCCCGCGGGTCGCCCCGATGAGCGGGCGCGCATCTGGCGGGAGCGTATCCAGGCCGACCCGGCGCTGAAGCGGGTGCGCGAGGCGTTCGACACCTGGTGCGCGCTGTGGTTCTGGCCGCTGGACCGGATCGCGGAGGCTCCAGGGCCGAGGACGCTAGCGCAGCCGGTTGAGGCGGCGCGCGAGGTGGTCAAGGACGTGGCGGAGCGGGTCCGGTTCTTCCACTGGGAGTTGGAGTTTCCCGACCTGTTCACCGAGGAGGGCGCGGGCTTCGACGCGGTGGTGGGGAATCCGCCTTGGGAGACGCAGAAGCCGCTCAGCCTGGAGTTCTTCAGCAACTACGACCCCATGTACCGGACCTACGGCAAGCAGGATGGCCTCGCCGTTCAGGTCGCGCTGTTCGACAAGGAGCGCGAGATCGAGGACGCCTGGCTGTCCTATGTGGGCATCTTCAAGGACAAAGGCAACTTCGTGCGCTTCGCCGCCGAGCCCTACGGGGATGGCAAGATCGCCGGCCACGACGGCGGCAACGTGAGCCTGGGGCGGGGGCGCGAGGGCGAGGCCCTGCACCGCCGATGGCGCGGACAGCGGGCCCGGTTCAGCGGCACCAGCGATCCCGCGCACCCGTTCCGCCACCAGGGATCCGCCGACCTGAACACCTACAAGATGTTCGTCGAGCTGGGCCACGCGGTGCTGCGCGCCGATGGGCAGCTGGGCGTCGTCGTACCGAGCGGCCTGTACAGCGACAAGGGCTCCGAGGGGCTGCGCCGTGTGCTCTTCGAGCAGTGTCGCTGGCGTGCGCTCTATGTGTTCCAGAACGAGCGCAAGTTCTTCCGCGACGTGCACCACAGCCAGAAGCAGTGCGTCGTGCTCGCCGCCAAGGGGGGCTCCACGACGGCGCTGCCGACGATGTTCATGCTGGGCCCCAGCGACTCGCCCGAGGCCGAAGACATTCAACACCACCTGGAGTCGGGCTGGTCTCCGCTGACGATGGACGTCGGCTTGATCGATCTGTTCAGTCCGGACTCCCGCAGCATCCTCGAGCTGACGCGAGACGAGGACCTGCGCATCCTCAAGAAGATGTACCTGGACGCGGTTTTGCTGGGCAGCGAGGCGGAGGACAGCTGGGGGGTCGAGTACGCCAGAGAGTTTGACATGACCAACGACTCCCGGTTCTTCATCGCGCGCGACAGGGCGGAGGCGCAGGGGTATCGGGCGGACGTCTACGGGCGCTGGGTGAATGATCAGGGGGAAATGCTCTTGCCGCTGTATGAGGGCAGGATGATCGGGCAGTTCGACTTCAGCGAGAAGGGCTGGGTGAACGGGAAAGGACGGACGGCGGTTTGGGAGGGGATTGGTTGGGAGAGGAAGCTGTCGAAACCCCAGTACCTCATGGACCGCCTCAACGTCGCGGTCTCGCCAGGGCAAGCCAAGGTCGTGTTCATGGACGTGTCGGCCGCTATCAACACGAGGACAACAATCGCGTGCGTCGGCGATGAAGCCCCGTGTGGCCATTCTGCTCCAACGCTACGACTGGCTGGAGATGTTGGTCAGACGCTGAGCCTGTGCGCCATACTCAACAGCTTTGTGTTCGATTGCATCGTTCGCCAGCGTGTGGTGGGGCTGCACCTCACGCTTCACTACCTTCAACCATGCCCCCTGCCTCCCCCCGCAAACGTTCCCGATGCCGTCGCACAAATCTCACTCAGACTGGCCGCGCCCGCCCCACGCTTCGCGCCATGGTGGATCACCGTCGGGCAAATGTTACGTGACCGAGTGACTCCCTGGCGCCGCCTCTGGGCCATCACCCCCCACGAACGCCTTCGCCTCCGCGCCATGCTCGACGCCATCGTCGCCGCCCTCTACGGCCTGGACCGCGCCGACTTCGCCTGGATCCTCCGGGACTGCGACCACCCCACCGCCCAGCTCCGCGACCGTGCCTTCTGCCGAACCCTCGATCCCAAGGGCTTCTGGCGCGTCGACAAGGACCAGGACCCCGAGCTGCGCCACACCGTGCTGTCCCTGGTCGCCTTCGACGCCCTCCAGACCAGCATCGGCGCCCACAACGGCGACCGCGACGCCGGCATCCGCGCCTTCTGCGACCAGAACGACGGCGACGGCTGGATGCTGCCCGACACCCTGCGCCTCGCCGACCACGGCCTTGGCCACGACGACCGCGCCCTGGCTCCCCAGCCCGTCGCGAGCCGCCTGGGCCCCCGCTTCCTCGACTGGCAGCTCGCCCAGACCCCCGAGGAGTCCTGGGCCGAGTGCGAGCGCCACGCCAAGGCGATCCTGGAGGGCGCCCCCGCGCCGCTGGCCACGCCAGCTCCCCAGCCGCCGGCCCCTCCGCCTGAGCGCGACCTGGGCCCGCTCTTCCGAAAGAGGAGCTGACCATGCCAGCGATCCCAACCGCCGACATGCTCACCGCGCTGGACTACGCCCTCGCGGAGTATGACCACCACAAGATGGGACAGAAGTGGCTCAAGCCGATCGCGGTGCTCATCATGGACGCCCTGGTGCCGACCCTGAGGATCCCTGATGGGCCAACGCCCTTCATCTGCATGAACGGCATGAAGAAGGAACGATGGCGGAGGGATGTGCGCGGTGCTCTGCGACACCTCAAACCCTACGACCACGAGTGCCTCGTTGACCTCAGCGTCATGCAGGGGGCCACCGACCCCTATACTACCTGGCTGACGGCGGAGTCCGAGGGGTACCAGCATCACTGGAAGCTGCTCTACAATGATGAGCGCTGGGGGGAGAGCGACTACATGTGGGACCTGTACAAGCTCCTGCAAGTGCGCTCACCCACGAGGCTCTTCTTCACGTTGTGCCCCAGCCGGCACCATGGCATCCTCGCGCGTCGGACCTCGCAGATGGTCGAGAAGTATCAGATGGACTCTGGGGATGCCGACCTCTGGGCGCTGCAATTTCCGACCGCATCCATGCGCGACCAGCCGGTTCGTATCCTCCACTGGGCGTCGGGGCGCCACGCCGAGGAGCCGGTCAGAACGGACTGGGTCCTCGGGGCGGTCGACGCGCGACGGGAGAGGGCTCCCGATGCCTCCTAGCGATGGAGTGAACGAAGATCGTCTGGAACTGGAGTTCTTCCCCGTTCTGAAGCGGTCCATGCAGGAGCACTTCGGCGCCGAACGTGTGGAGATCTTCAAGCCCACTCGGGGGCAGGAGGCGCTGGTGGCCTTCGACCAGGGGTTCTCCATCAGCGGCGGCGCGCCCGTGCTGACCCATGACGCCTTCCTCCGCGAGCTGGGCAAGGAGATCCGCCAGAGTCTGAACCAGAGCAGGCTCTTTTACCTGGGGTATTTCCTTCAGTTCAAGGTCGTCGAGCCGATGACGTACAAGGTGGCGCCGGTTCCCGCCAGCTTCTCCTCGCCATATCTTCGGGTGACGCTGGACCTGGAGCCCAACAGGACAACAAACCTCAGCCAGCACACCACGCTGCGCCGGTTGGCGGCCATGGCCGGGGCCGACGTGTACTATGCATGCCCTATGGTTTTCGACGTCAACACCCTCAAGCGCGAAGCCTCTCTGGACACCCTCGCCCTGGCCAGGGTCGCCGACGCACCGGCCACCTGGAGGGACGGCGAGAAGCACTTCCTGATGTTCCAGGCGCCGGACGGTGACCCCTGGTGGTGCAGCGATCCCATCCGAGGGCGGCGAGTACCGTTCCACTCGTGGATGGAGCGCACCGAGCGCCGCGATCCTCGCTCCACCACCCGCTGGCTGGAGAGCGCCCGCATCGAGCACAGGATGAGCCTCCCAGTGGAAGCGCGTTTTCGTGGCGGCTATCCAGAGTCGATGCGTCTGGCGCGGGTATCGATGGATCGAGATATTCTACCGCTTCTCCCCTTGGAGCGTGGATGAACCTCCACTCTCTCCAAAGTCGGCGGCATCGGGCGACGCCGCGCGCCACAGGCCGTATTCTCTTCGGGTGTACACATGAGTGAATTCACGGTTCGAGCAAAGAACTTCCGCGTACTGGAGCACCTGGAGTGGAGCCCAGAGGGCGTGTGTCTGCTTGCGGGCACCAACGGCGCCGGAAAGTCCACGACGCTGGCCGCCCTGAGCTTCCTGCGCATCCTGTTCCAGTTCGGACACGAGGCGGCCTTCGGCTCTACATCGGCCGTCCACTTCCGACGCATCGGCGCCCCTCCCGATGAGCCGGTTGAGTTCTCGGTGAGCGTCGATGACCTGACCTGGATCCTGCGGTTTCCGATGTCGGCCGAGGCGCTCAAGGGGACCTATGGGGAGGAGCTTCGTCGAGGAGATCAGGTCATCCTGCGGGCTGCGATGTCCCAGGAGAACTGGTATCTGGGCAAGGAGAGTCTGCCACTGGACGAGACGCGGTGTTGCCTGAGGGTGCTCTGGGATCGGGGGGAGTCGCCCTGGCTCCAGGCCTTGGTGGAGCTCCTCGGTGACGTCCGAGTCTACGCAGACTACTGGATGAACCAGGTGAAGCGTGTCGAAGCCGCCTCGGCGCGGGACGGCTTCCTCCATCACTCAGGGAAAAATCTCTGGTCCGTCCTCGCAAACTGGCAGGGTGGCCCCATGAAGTACGGGGGCCAGTATGAGTGGGTGATCCAGGAGACCCGTCGTGCCTTCCCCGGCATCTTCGGAAGCATCGAGTTCGACCGGAGGATCCCCTATGTCTTCGGCCCCAATGCGCAGGACGCCTCGGACGGGCTGCTGCCGGACCTGCTCGCAGAGGGCCTCCTGACCGGGCTCCTGCACCTGACTGCAGTGGCGGGCGCGAAGCGCGGCTCGGTCATCGGCTTCGACGAGCTGGAGAACCAGCTCCACCCCCACGCGATCCGCAGCATTCTGCGGGCCATGCGCCAGCGTGCAGAGGAGATGGACCTCACCATCCTGCTCACGACCCACTCGCCTGTGCTGATGAATGAATTCAAAGGATACGAAGATCAGTTCTTTGTGCTGGACAGTGCGCTGGGTACGCCGCAGCCCAGAGTGCTCACAGCAGTACGCGACGAGGCCTGGCTCTCCCACTTCGCGCTGGGTGATCTCTACGAACGCGAGGCATTCGCGCCACAGACTACCGCCCGGTCTCGTAGGAGCTGAGCCATGCGCGTCGCGCTCATTACGACGGGGAAGACGGAGCTCTTGGGACTACCGGACGCGCTGACCCGACTGTTTCCGGGCCACACCTTCGAGGCGGTCGAGGACGTCCCCGGGCGTGCGTTCTGGAGCTTCACCAGCAACCGGCTCCCCGTCCCGCCGGCGCCGTATCCATTCATGGTGGACAAGATCATCGCGCGGGCTGTGGCCATGGTTGATCCCCGCGTGTCCGACACACCGGACATGGTGCTTGTCCTGGATGATCTCGAGATGGCGAACCTGGACCAGCCCGATGTCGTGGCGGAGGTGTTTCGAGACGCCCTGGGGCGCCACCTGAAAGGCTATGAGCCGAACGTGGAGCTAATCGCCGCGATGCGTTCGGAAGTAGCCAGAAAAGTATCCTTTCACCTCGCTGTTCCCATGATCGAATCTTGGATCTTCGCTGACCCTCAAGGACCGCACCGCGCCGGAGTCGGCACGGCCACGCCCGTCCGCGTTCGAGACGGGGACGTCGAAGACTTTCAGACCGTTGACGCCGCATACGCCGCCGCGGATGATGAAGCCTGCCCGGAGTGGTGCAAACGCCGTCGGCCGAGCGGTGACCGTCCGAAGTGGCTCGGCGCAGGAGATCGGACGAAGCACCCGAAGGGTTACCTCCAGTGGTTGATGCGGGACGGCTCGAAAATCACCTGTACTACCTACCGCGAAGCAAAGGAGGGTGTGGACGCCCTCAAGGGCATCGACTGGGCGGAGGTCCTCAAGTACAAGCACAGATGCTCTTTTGTGCGGTCGTTGGTAGCCGACGTAGCGGCGCTGCTGAACCAGGCTCCGGCCATCGAAAGCTGGCAGGGTGACGAAGCCAGTGTGACGAGCTGCTCCACCACCCGCACAGACCCCCTCCTCCGCAACCTCTGACCGGACGGGGCGAAGACCATGGCCGTCAACCCGATCTCCTTCTCCGAGCAGGTCGTCGCCGACTTCCTCCGCTACCAGCTCACGACCTACCCGCTCGCCGACGAGCAGCTCTACACCCAGCTCCGGGATCTGCTGCGCCTGGACGAGACGCGCAGCTCGCCGCTGCGCCGAGGCCCCTTCCTCAGCCTGTCGCGTCCCTTCCGGCCGGGCGCGACCATCGCTGAGCTGGTCGCCGAGGGCGTGCTGCACCCCGCCATGCAGGGCATCGTGCCCTTCGACAGGCTGCGCGCCCACCAGGAGCAGGCCATCCGCGCCATCCGGGCCGGCGAGACCACGCTGGTCGCCACGGGCACGGGCTCAGGCAAGACCGAGACCTTCCTGTACCCGATCATCAGCCGCTGCCTCGAGCTCCAGGCCGCGGGTGCGCCGCCGGGTGTGCTGGCGGTGCTCATCTACCCGATGAACGCGCTGGCAGAGGATCAGCTCGACCGCATGCGCGGGCTGCTGGCCGGGCGGGGCATCTCGTTTGGGATGTATGTCGGCAAGACGCCCGAGGAGGAGAGCCAGATACGCGGGGAGCGGATGCCGCCGGGGTCGTCGAACGCCGACTACAAGTCCCGGTTGAAGCAGATCCGCGAAGCCGGCCAGGACATCACCCTGCTGCCGCCCGAGGAGCGCGCCAGCCGCGCCGCCCTGCGCAGGCCAGACGGTCCGCCACGCATTCTGCTGACCAACGTGAAGCAGCTCGAGCTGCTGCTGACGCGCGGAAAAGACGTCGGGATCTTCGCGAACGCACCACTAGAATATCTAGTATTTGACGAAGCCCACACCTTTCGCGGCGCCCAGGGCGCCGAGACGGCCTGCCTGATCCGCCGTTTGCGCACCTTCTGCGGCAAGGCCCCGGACCAGGTGACCTGCGTCGCGACCTCGGCGACCATGGCGGATCCGCGCGGCGGGGACGCCTCCGCGCGCGACTTCGCGAGACGCTTCTTCGGCGTCGCGCCGGAGCGGGTCCGGCTGGTCGGAGAGGTCTACGACGATCTGCGCTGGAACCACCACCGCTCCACCCCCGATGGACCTCCCGCGGACCCGGCTGGTGTGCTGGGTCGCCTGCTGCGGGCCGTGGACGCGCCGGACGATCAGGTCTCGGACGCGCTGACCTCCTGTCTGCTGGAGCTCGGCGGCGCGCGGCTGCCACGGACCCGCTGGCAGGCGGCCCTGACCAGCCAGCTCGCGTCGAACGAGATCGTGTTTCACCTGGCCACCCTGCTGGAGCGGCCCCGCGCCCTGGCCGAGCTGCCGGCGCTGCTCCAGGAGCAAGTGGGACGCGAGGTGCCCGAGTCTGAGATCCTGGCCTGGCTGGCGCTGGGCGCGGCAACCGGACGCGGCGAGCAGGATCCCCTGCTGCGGCCAGTCGCCCACACCTTCGTGCGCGGCGTGGGCGGCGCGGTGGTGACGCTCTCGGGACCCGACAGCACGTCGAAGCTGTGGCTCTCGGGCGAGGACGCCGAGGCCGAGCTGGGCGCCGGCTGGTGTCGGTTCCCGCTCATCACCTGCACGACCTGCGGGCAGCACTACTATGTGGCCTGGGTCAAGGACTTCAAGCTCAAAGCCGGCGTCAAAGCGGGCCCCGAGGGCGGCGACAAGGTGGGGCGCACCCGGGTCTGGGAGCACCTGGCCGAGGAGCTGGGCGGCAGCCGCGCCCTGCTGATCGACCGCATGGTGGTGGCGTCGGACGAGGACGACGACGCCGAGGAGCTGGACGAGGACGGAGATCCGCTGCCCGTCTCGGCCCACGACATCGAGCGCCCGAGGCTCCACCCCCTATGGATCTGCCGGGGCTGCGGCGCGCTCCACGAGGAGCGATCCCCGGCCTGCGCCGCCTGCCAGTCGCCGGGCGCCCTGGTGGCCGTGCAGGTCGTGCGCACCCGCGAGGACAACCCGGGCCAGCTCAGCTCGTGCGTGGCCTGTCAGTCTCCGGGCCGACGCCCTCGCGGCGGTCGCTATCGTGAGCCCGCCCGCCCGGTGCGCGCCGTGTCCGTCTCGGACGTGCATGTGCTCGCCCAGTCCATGGTCCACAAGTCGGACCGGCCGCGGCTGCTCGTCTTCGCCGACAACCGCCAGGACGCGGCGTTCCAGGCGGGCTGGATGCGGGACCACGCCCGGCGCTTCCGCCTGCGCGCGCTGATGGCGCAGCAGATCCCCGAGGGCGGCGCCTCGGTGGGCGACGTGACCCAGTCCCTCGACGAGCTGCTGGGGGCTGACCGCGAGCTATCTCGGGCGTTGATCCCCGAGGTCTGGCAGTACGTGCCGCAAGAGGACGCGGGCGTCAAGCATCGCGAGGAGCGGGTGTACTACCTACGGCTCCAGGTGCTGCGCGAGATCGCGCTGGGCGTGAAGCAGCGCCTGGGCCTGGAGCCCTGGGGCCGACTGCGCGTGAGCTATCTGGGCTTGGACGAGCAGCTCCCCTTCGTCAAACGCTGGTCAGCTCGGATGAACCTGCCGCCGGCCGCGCTGGTGGAGGGCCTGGAGGCGCTGCTCGACCACCTGCGCCGGATCCGCCTCGTGCACGACGGCACGACCCGCTTCTTCGGCCAGATGTGGGGCCCGGACAAGAAGGAGGTCCAGTACGGCTACATCCCGGTCCTGCCCGGCGGGCCGAAGGGCATGAAGCTGTCGCGCGGCGCCGACGACACCGCCGCGCGCGTGACCCAGTGGATCGGCAGCCGGCCCACGCAGGTGTGGAGCGCGGTGAAGGGTTGGGGGCTCTCGCCCGACGACATCGACC
>CAZKWG010000010.1:0-29587 GCA_964556105.1 uncultured Enterobacterales bacterium
GGCCCCCGGTGGCGAGGGTGGCGCTGTACAGGCCCGCCTCGCGCAGCCTGGGGCGGGCGCAGGCCAGGAGCAGCCAGAGGCCGAGCCCGATCTCCAGACCGCCGTAGATGGCGCGCATGTCGGTGCGCACCATGGGCGTGGGGATCTCCAGATCGATGTGGGTCATCATGGTGTCGGGGATCAGCAGAAAGGCGAGCCCGAAGCCGGTGAACGCGAGCCCGTTCAGCAGCAGCACGAGCGGGGCGACCGCGGCGGTCTTCACCCGCTCAGCCCAGCTCGCCGGCTCTGGCCTTCTTGATCCACTCCATGATCTCCGTCTCGATGATCTTGATCGCCTTGCCGCGGAAGGGGGAGAAGAGCATCGGCACGTCCAGGTCGATCGCGATATCACGAGCCTGAACCTGGATATAGCCCTTGAGCGTCTTGCTGGCGACCGTGAACTGGATCTCGGCGCGATCCGGGCCCATCCACTGCAGCTTCGGGCTGTACTCGCTGAAGCGCTCCTGGTAGTGCTCGAGGGCCTTCTGCGTGGCCTTGCGCGCGAGGGCCTGGTCGAGGCCGTGCGAGATGGTGTGCTGCATGGTGCTCTCCGTGGGGTTTCGCCGGACGGTGGATGTTCTCAGTGGCCTCGCAGCCAGTATGCGACCGCCGCGCCGGCGCCCAGCCCGCCGATCAACGGCAGGAGGTAACGCCGCGCGCGGTCGCGCCAGGTGCCGAGGTCGGACTCGTCGGCGACATCGACCGGCAGCATCGACGCGCGCGGCGGGCGCTGGGCTGCGAAGCCCTCGGGGAGGGGCTCGACGTGCTCCTGATCGGCGATCAAGACGAGGACCGTGATGTTGTCGTGACCGCCGCGACGGTTCGCCGTGCTCACCAGGCGCTCCAGCGCGTCCGGCAAGGGCATCCCGGCCATCAGGGTGTACAGCTCGTCATCGTCGATCAGATCGTAGAGCCCGTCGCTGCAGAGCAGGATGACGTCGCCCCGCTCCAGCGGAAACGGCCCCATCAGCCCGGGCGTGAGGTCCGGCTGGTTCCCGCGCCCGCCGCCCAGGGCCTGCACCAGCACGTTGCCCTCTGGGTGGTGCCGCGCCTCCTCCTCGGTGAGGACGCCGGCGTCCACGAGGCGCTGCACGTGGGTGTGGTCCACGCTGCGGTGCAGCAGCTCCCCCCGACGAAAATGGTAGATGCGGCTGTCGCCCACCCAGCCGAACCAGACGCTGTCGTCCTGGACCAGGCCGACCACCGCCGTGGTGCCCATGCTGCCGTGGCCGTGGGTGTCGGAGGCGTCGAGCACGGCGCTGTTGGCGTCGAGCAGGCTCGTGCGCAGGGCCGCCGTCGGATCGCTCAGGTCCGAGGCCGTGAGCGTGGCGCGCAGGCTGCTCAGGGCCACCGCGCTGGCCACCTCGCCCGCCTCGTGACCGCCCATCCCGTCGCACACCAGCAGCAGCCAGCCGCGCTCGAGCTGGACAGCGTCGTGCGCGTCTTCGTTGTGATCGCGCTCCATCCCCACGTCGGTTCGGCCGAGTACGTGGTGCGCGAGGGGCATGGCCGGACCTCCGTTTGCCTGCTGCTGGGTGCCTGCTGCTGGATGCGGGGGCCGCCCAGAGCCTGCCATATCACGTCCTCATTCCGGCAGCTTCCACGCGTCGCCCATGGGCTTCGGCGAGCGGATGAGCCACTTTGGACGCCGCGTCTTGTCCGGGGAGACGTCCTCGGCGCGGCGGGCGCGCTGCAGCCAGAGCTCGATGATGCGCGCCCCGCGCACCTGATCGGCGGTCGCGTCGCCGGGGAGGTCGCGGGTCTGCGCCGGCCGCACGCGCACCACCTGGTTCCAGCAGTGCGCCCCGGTCACGGGGTCGGGGTGGACGGGCATGGCCAGCAGCGCGGGCACGCCGGCCTCCGACCACCAGGCGCGGCTCTCCGGGGTGCCGGGGGCGCCCGGCTGGGGGCCCTCCTCGCGGGCCAGCGAGCGGCGGTCACCCTCGGTGTGCAGCGAGACGACGGCCGAGAGCTGCGGGCTCGGCCCCATCGGCTGGACCAGCCGCCAGCGCCCGCGCAGGGGGTTGCAGGCGACGACGCCGGGCCGCACGCTCTCCGTGACCCAGGCGCGGGTCACGAAGTGGCCGATCTCCGTCTCGACGCGCGTGGGGTCGCCGGAGCGCACCCCGACGCGCTCGGCGTCCACCGGGTTCATCCACAGGGGGTTGTTGTGGGCCTGGTCGCCGGCCCACAGCGCGCCCTCGGCGGTGGGGAGCTCGAAGAGGGGCACCCAGACGAGCTCGTCGGCCTGCAGCAGGTCCTGGTGGACGTGGCTCTTGACGTAGGTGGGCAGCGCGTGCTCGGGCCAGCCCCACTCGGCGATGGTCGGCGAGTAGAACTCCAGCTTTCCGCTGGGGGTGGAGAATCCGTGCCGGATATCGCCCTCCAGGCGAATTCCTACCGGGACGCGGCCGCGGGCGTCCGGCTCGGGCTCGGATCCGGTGGCCAGGCCCGAGGGGTGCTCCTGGTGCTGGCGCAGGGCGTAGACGCGGCCCTCGCGGGACTCGCGCACGTTCTCCAGGTCGTCTTCGCGGATCAGCCGCTCGTGCACCTGGCCGGGCTGGCCCTCGACCTGGAAGGCGCCGCGGCGGCGAAGGTACTGCAGCGCCGTCTGGCCCTCCATGGAGGCGGCCTCGCTCAGCTCGGGCACGCCGCGCTCGAGCATGGCGCCGTAGTACTCGTCCAGGCGCAGACGCTCGCCGCGGAACTGGCGCGACTCGAAGGCCTCGCGGATGCCCCAGTCCCCGTTCGGGTCCAGGCGCCAGGCGAGCTGAATCCACAGCTCCTCCTCGTCCCAGACCTGGCCGGGGTTGGAGCGCCGGGCGTCCTCGTAGGGCACGCCCTGGATGGCCTTGGCGCTGCCGATCACCGGCTGTCGCAGCGCGATCCAGCGGCCAACGCCGGCCTCGCTGGAGACCAGCCCGTTCCGCTCCGGCCCCAGGCCGACCGGCAGCACCAGATCGGCGAAGAGGGCCGACTCCGTCCACATCGGCGTCAGCGCGACGTGCAGGCCCACCAGCGCCTCGTCCTTGAGCAGGTCCATCCAGGCGAAGCCATCGGGGCTGGTGCTGACGGGGTTGTAGCGGTCGCTGATCAGCACGGACAGGCGCCCGCGCCCGTTGCGCAGCAGCCAGGGCAGGAGCGGCGCGCTGGGACCGCAGGCCAGCGGGAACTCGGACGGCCAGGAGAGGCTGCTCCACTGGTCGGGCGGCGGCGGGCTCCAGGGGGGCTCGGGCAGGAAGCGCAGCCAGGAGCCAGGGGAGGTGCCGCCCGGCGTGCCGATGGCGCCCGTCAGCGCCACGAGGAGGAAGAGCGAGCGGGAGACCTGCCATCCGCCGAGGTTGCCCTCGGTCGCCACGCCGCCACACCAGCCGGCGAGGGCGCCCTTCGCCGCCAGCACCATGTCCGCCGCCGCCAGCACGCGCTCGGCGGGGATGCCGCACTCGCGCTCGGCGAAGTCTACGCTGTAATGGGCGTAGAGCTTCTGCAGCGCCAGCTCGAAGCGCGGGAAGCTGAGCGTTACACCTGGGTAACGCGCCTCCATGTAGTCCATCCAGTTCCACCAGCGCTTCATGAACTCGCGGTTCGTGCCGCCCTGCAGGATCAGGTGGTGGGCGATGGCGAGGAGCAGAACCGTCTCGGTCCCCGGGCGGGGGGCCAGCCAGAGATCAGCCACCGCCGCCAGGTTCGAGCGGACGGGCTCGATGACGATCAGGCGGGCGCCGGCGCGCTTCGCCTCGAGGATGAGCTTCGGGTCCGGGTGGAGGGGGCTGCCGTCCCGCGGGCTGCCGACGATGAGGATGGTCTTCGCCTGCGCGAAATCTGCCCCCAGGCGGTCCGCGCCGATCCAGAGCTGCAGCCCGAGGCCGCCGCTCGGCGAGCCGGCCGTCGTGTCCGAGGAGAGGGCGTCCAGCCCCCAGGCGGAGACGGCGCGACGGGTGAAGGTGTCGGGCTCGGCGCTGCCCAGCATCACGAGGATCTCGTGCAGGCGCTCGGCCTCGATCGCCTCGCGCATCTTCGCCGCCAGGGTGTCGAGGGCGTCCTCCCAGGTGATCCGCTCCCAGCCGCCTTCGCCGCGCCCGGCCGTGCGCCGCATCGGGTAGAGGACGCGCCCGTTGCTGCTCATCTGCGAGAGCACGGTGGGGCCGGCGGCGCAGGTGCGGCCGCGCGAGCTCGGGTGCAGGGGGTTGCCCTCGACGCGCACCACCCCGCCCGCGTCCTGGTCGAAGGTGGCCAGCATCCCGCAGGCCGTGCCGCAGAGATCACAGGCGAAGGGCACGCGCGTCACCCGCCGAACGCCCCCGCCGGGCGCCCGCTCGAGCCAGTCCTCCCAGCTCGCGGGGGGCGGCGTGGCGGCGCGATCGGTGCCGCTCGGGCCGGGCGCCCAGCTCTCCCCACGCTCGTCGGTGGGCCCGCGGGCGGCGCTCAGCAGCTTCGGCGGCTCGCGCGACATGGGCGCCTCAAGCCTGGGGAGCGGACTGACCCGCTCCGATGAAGGCATGCGTGTAGAGGAGCGGAGCGGCCAGCACCGGCAGCGTGATCCAGGCCCCGAGGAAGGGCGCCAGCAGGCCGGTGAGCCCGAGCACCGCGCCGCCCCAGGCCGGCCACCGCCAGGCGCCGGCGCGCAGCTCGCGGGTGGCGGCCCGACCGTCGGCGCCCGCCGCGTCGACGCCGAGGTCCACGCCCACCATGGCCAGCCAGCCCAGGGCGCCGAGCGCGGTGGTCGCGCCGAAGAAGCCGGCGTTCGCCGGGCTCAGCACCGCGACGAAGGGCAGCAGCATGGCGCCGCCCAGCATCAGCGCCCCCGAGATCGCCTGCGGCACCCCGAGCGGAGAGCGCCACAGCGCGCGGCCCCGGCACTGGCGCAGCGCCAGCGGCACGTGGGCGGGCAGCGCCAGCGCGATGAGCAGGCCCGGGATCAACAGCAGGTCATCGAGCGGCGCGCCCACCAGCGTGCTCAGGATCTGCAAGGTGAGCACCACGCCCAGCCCGAGCGAGAGCCAGGCCCCGCGCGTGAGCCAGCTCGCGAAATTGGGGCGACGGAAGATCAGGGAGAGGCGCCCGCGGCGCTCCGAGGTCCAGGAGACCGCCCCCGCCGTGCCGGCCAGGTAGAGCAGCCCGATGATCGGCGCGACGATGCGCCCGATGAGCTGATCCCCCGGCAGCACGCCCAGCACGACCCCGAGGGTCGGGACGAGGAAGACGCCGGCGGAGAGCGCCTGCGTCCAGGTGAGCAGGGCCGTCCGCACGTCCAGCCCAGGGCGATGCTGGCCCTCCGCGACCACCAGGTCCGGGCCGCTGAGCCCGCTCAGCCCGGCGGCCTCGGGGTGCTCGCGGGTGGCGAGCAGGCCCACGCTGCGGGCGCGCAGGGGGTCGAGCAGCGGCGCTCCCCGGTAGTGGACGCGCGGTCGGGTCCCGAGCTCGGGGCGTCGCGTCAAGAGCGCGCCGCCGGAGAGGGCGCGGGCGATCTCGCTGTCGGGGAGGTCGAGGTCGCCGATGCGGATCGCGCCCGTCGGGCAGGCCACGGCGCAGGCGGGCTCCAGCCCCTGGTCGAGGCGGTGCCCACAGCCGTCGCACTTGTCCGCCACCCCGGTCTCGGGGTGGATGGTCAGCGCGTCATAGGGGCAGGCGGCCAGGCAGGCGCGGCAGCCCAGGCAGCTCTCGGCGTCCAAGGCCAGGATCCCGTCCGAGCGTCGCTGGATGGCGCCCGTGGGGCAGATCGTCGCGCAGGGCGCGTCGGCGCAGTCCTGGCAGCGGTTCACCTGGAAGGCGCGCATGACGTCGGGGAAGGTGCCCTGCTCGACGATGCGCACGTTCAGACGGTTCATCCCGGGAGGCAGCCCGTGCTCGGCCCGGCACGCCACCGCGCAGGCGTCACAGCCGATGCACGCGCCGAGATCGATGACCGTCGCCTGGTTCACACGTCGCTCCTCCCGACCAGGCCACGCGAGGCCAGACCGGGACCCAAAGGGGATCCCAGGGAGCTTATCCGATCCCGAGCGCGCAGGGCGAGGTCAGCGAGACCGCCGGCGGCCGCGGAGGTCGAATTTGGACCGCCTCGCCGCGGCCAGCAGCGCCAGGCCCAGGGCGCCCAGGCCCGCAGGCGCCCCGCCGCCGCTGGCGCAGCCGATCAGCTCGATGCCGCTGGCCAGGTCTTCCTTGCTCGCGCAGTCCCGACCGTAGACGCACATCTGGGAGGGGATCCACCCATGGTCGTCGGTGCAGCCGCTGCCGAAAGTGTAGGAGCCCTCCTCCGGGAAGCGCCCCGCGGCGCCGGAGGTGGATCTCCACTCCACATAGTATTGATGGCAGTCGATATCGTCCGAGAGTGGGGCGACGTCGCCGAAGAGCCCCTGCTCCTCCTCGCCCCAGGCCAGGGAGAGCGGTCGGGCCTCGCCGTCCAGGATCAGCTCGAGCAGCTCAGGGGCCTCGCTGTCCTGCCAGTCCGCGTAGACGGTCACCTCGTCGGACGGGCTCTGTGGTGAGTGGTTGACCATGGCCACCAGGCTGTCGGTGTCCAGGGTCCCGGCGCCGAAGTCCTGGGTGTAGTGGTCGCTCATCGCGCCCGTGCCCAGCTCGTTGTAGTCGCCCTCCATGATGTTGGCGCGGTGGCCGCTCGTCGAGCACATCCAGCCCACGAGGACGGTGTTGTACCCGCCGCCATAGCCATACGCGATGTTCTCGCCGACGTAGCTGCTCTCGTCGTAGAAGCGCGCCAGGCGCTCCCCGAAGCTGGTGCCGTCGGACGAGCTGTGGGAGAAGTTGCCCGACTCCACCATGTCCTCGGTGTGGTACTCGGCGGCCTCGTTCAGGTCATAGTCCAGGTAGAGCGGCGCCTTCGGCGTCTGCTCGTCTCCGGAGAAGTCGTCATAGGAGCAGCCCCCGGCGTTGTACTCCGCCTCGAACGCGTCCGGCTCGACCCGCGCGGCGTTGGTCCAAAGGTGCAGGTCCCGGGCGGCCCAGGTGGGGTCTCCATCCTGGTCCGGGTCGCCGTAACCGGCGTTCGCGATGGAGAACACGCTGATCAGGGCGCCGAAGAGGAAGACCATGGCTGCTCCTTGTGCGCGCACAGGCTGCCACCAGGAGGGCGCGCTGTCGAGGGGCGATTCCGAGTTCGGCGAATACCCTCTTCCTATCGTGGCGCGACAGGGGCCGAATCCTGGGATAGGGGGCGTGCTCCCCCGTTCATGGAGACGCGATGCGTCCGCTGCTGCTCCTCCTCGTCGCTGGCGCCCAGGCGGAGCTCCCGCTCCCGACCTTTCCCGAGTGCGGGATCCCGGATCGCCCGGATCTCTGCCCCGCTGACCTCGACGAGGAGTGGTCGCTCATCAGCTACGTGCCCGCCGACGCGCGGGGCACGGTGCGCCCGGCCGAGCTGTCGCTGGGCAGCGGCGTGTGGGCGGACCAGGCCTGGCGCACGACCACGGGGCGCTTCGACGTGCTGCTGGCGGTGACGGACACCGGCGTCTCCTGGCAGAGCGCCGACATCGTCAACAAGCTCTACATCAACACCGGCGAGGTGCCCTACCCGCAGGGCTCGGGCGGGCGCGACAAGGGCACCTGGGACTACGACGGCAACGGGGTGGTCAACGTCTCGGACTGGGCGGAGGACCCGCGGGTGGACTGGGACGCCGGCCGCGACGCCGCGGACGGGATGTTGGACCCCTCAGACCTCATCTACACCTTCTCGGACAGCGTAGACGACGACGGAAACGGCTACGCCGACGACATCTGCGGCTGGGACTTCTTCGGGCGCGACAACGACGCCTGGAACGACACGACCGACCGCTACGGCGACCACGGGACGGGCGTGATGGAGGAGGCCGCGTCCGAGGGCGGCGACGAGGAGGACGGCGACATCGGCGTCTGCCCGAACTGCGCGATCCTGCCGGTGCGCATCGCCGACGAGATCGTCTCCGACGGCACGCGCGTGGGCGAGGCCATCGCGTTTTCCGTGGACTCGGGCGCGGTGGCGATCACGCTGGCGACCGGCGCGCTGAGCAACCCGGAGCTGGCGCAGGCGGCGGTGGACTACGCGCTGGACAGCGGCACCTCCATCGTGGCGGTGGCGGGCGACGAGAATGCCTACCACCACAACTTCCCGGCGATGCTGGACGGCGCGCTCTACCTGCACTCGATCCGCTTCGACACGGTGGACTCCGACGGCCCGGTCTACAGCTACTCCAACACCTGGAACTGCAACAACTACGGGATGCGCATGACCCTGGTCGCCGCGAGCGGGGCCTGTGCGACCGGCTCCGCGGCGGTCACCACCGGCGTGGTCGGGCTGATCGTCTCCGCGGCCCGCGACCAGGGGCTCACCCTGTCCTCGGGCGAGGTGACGCAGCTCCTCATCCAGACCTCGGACGACATCTTCCTCTCGCAGGAAGAGTACGAGACCTCCGGCGCCTACCCGAGCGAGGCCGGCTGGGACGGCTTCTACGGCTATGGCCGGGTCAACGCCGCACGAGCGGTGGAGGCCGTGGTCGAGGGCCAGATCCCGCCCGTGCCCACGCTCACCAGCCCGCGCTGGTTCAACTGGGTCAACGGGGATCTCTCGGACATCGTGAAGGTCGAGGGCAGCGTCTCGGCCGAGCGCGCGGACGGCTACACCTGGAGCCTCGCGGTGGGCGTCGGCTGGGACCCCGACACCTGGTTCGAGGTCGCCCGCGGGGAGGGCAGCGAGCCCATGGAGGGCACGCTCACGGAGCTGGACCTGAGCCGGCTGCCCGCCGAGGCGTTCCTGGGCGTGCCCGAGCCCGAGCTCACCGAGGACATCCCCGGCCGCCTGGAGCGCGTCTACAAGCCGGCGGTGACCCTGCGCCTGCGGGTCAAGGACGACCGCGGCCTGGAGGGCGAGGACCGCAAGACCTTCTTCGTGCAGCGCGAGAGCGGGATCGTGGACGGCTTCCCCCGCGATCTCGGCGAGAGCATGGAGGGCAGCCCGACCCTGGCCGATCTGGACGGCGACGGGGTCTTCGAGATCATCGTCGCCACGGCGGGCGGCACCGTGCACGCGCTCGGGGGCGACGGCGAGGCGCTGCCCGGCTGGCCCCTGCGCACCGACGCCATCGATGACTACGCCTCGGGCGCGGCCGGGGTGGAGCGCGGCGCCCTTCCCGACGCGGTGGGCGACGGCGTGCTCGGCCCGCCTGGCGTGGGCGATCTGGACGGGGACGGGACGCCGGAGGTGGTGGTGCTGACGGGGCGCGGCGGCGTCTTCGCCTGGCATGCCGACGGCGAGCCGGTGGACGGCTTCCCCGTCTGGAGCATCGGGCGCGCGCCCGAGGAATTCTCCAACCTGAAGAAGTGGGACCAGGGCTTCGGCAACGCGCCCGTGCTCTATGATCTGGACGGCGACGGGAAACTAGAGATCATAGCCGCCGGTCTGGACCAGCGCCTCTACGTCTTCGCCGCGGACGGGTCGGACTGGGGGCCCTACCCTGTCGTGGTCTGCCACCCCGAGACCTGCGAAGACTACGGCTACCGCATCATCGCCAGCCCCACGGTGGGCGACGTGGACGGCGACGGTGACGGCGACATCGCCATCGGCACCAACGAGGCCGTGGACGGCGGCGGCGCGGCCGTCTCCTACCTCTTCGACGGGCCCAGCGCGACCCTGCTGGACGGCTGGCCGCTCGAGGTGCGCGGCACGCTGGGCGAGGTCGCGCTGCTGCCCCTCATCGGCGAGGGGCACCCGAGCTCGCTGGCCATGGCCGACCTGGACGGCGACGGCGATCTCGAGCTGGCCAACCCGATCATGATGGGCCAGGGCGACCCCGTCCACCACGACGCCAGCACGGCCCTGGACCTCGGCTTCGCCAGCAGCAGCTTCGGCGCGGACTCCAACGCCGACGTCGTCGCCATGGTCCAGGCCATCGCCAACCCCTCCTTCGGCGATCTGGACGGCGACGGCGCCCCCGACCTCGTCCTGGGCGGCGCCACCACCGACTACCTGCTCAGCGTCCCCGTCTCGATGTGGGTGGACTACCAGCACGCCGTCGGCGCCTGGTCGGGCGCCACGGGCGAGATGCTGGTGGGCTGGCCGCGGCAGATCGAGGACCTGCAGTTCCTCCTCGCGCCGGCCATCGCCGACATCGACGGGGACGGCGACAACGACGCCATCTACGGCTCGGCCGGCTACGTGCTCTACGCCTGGGACGCGGCCGGCAACATCGTGGATGGCTGGCCCAAGTTCACCGGGCAGTGGATCATGGGCTCGCCCGCGGTGGGCGACATCGACGGCGACGGCCTGCTCGAGGTCGTGACGACGACGCGCGAGGGCTGGATCTTCGCCTGGGACACGACCGGCTCGGCCGCCGGCAAGGTCGAGTGGCAGAGCATGCGCCATGACGCGCAGAACACCGGCAACTACGAGACGCCGCTGGACAGCCAGGAGGGGCCGGTCGCCGAGGCGGGCGGCTGCTGCAGCGGGCGCGGGGCCAAGGCCTGGCTGCTCGCGCCGCTGCTGCTGGGCTTCGGTTGGCGGCGGCGGCGCGTATAGCCAACCCTCGCCGGGGGCGAGAACGGGTCCGGCCTGATCAGGGCGGGTCGCCGGTCAACAAGCCGGCCAGCTCGCGCAGGTCCGGGTGAGTAGACCAGTCGAGCTGGTCTACCGCCCAGTCGAAGTACGCCTTCAAAGAGAAGAGCTCGGGGCGCTCGCGCTGGACCTGCTTCTGTATGTCCTTGGCGTTGAACCAGACAAGATAGCGCTCAGAGCTGTAGAAGTCCTCTTCGAGAAAGCGCGCGTGGACGCGCGAGGCTTCGGCCTCGAGGGTGTCGAGGAGCGAGCTCGATGAGGGCATCGCAGAGATCTGGCCGCGCGCGCTCTCCAAGCAGGCCTCCCAGGACAGCGCCTCTGGACTCGGGAGATCTCCGTTCCCACGGGTCCATGTCGAGCTGATTCGCCGTCCTTGCTGTCCTCGCGCCGCGGCGAGCCCCCAGCGAATCGCCTGGTAGGGAGCGAGGGACTCGGCGGCATGCCGCAGCATGATTCGAATCTCATCAGGAGGGCGCGGATGCCGAAACTCAGCACGCGGTCCTGCGCTGCCCTCGACCCAGTACCGATGGATCAGCGCAGGGTCCAGCAGGTAGCTCTCCACCTCGGAGCGGTGGAGCCGTACGAGCTTGCCGCTCTCTGCCTGCTCGAGGGTCGGGAGTTCCGAGGGCCACTGATCGAAGTCTCGATCTTGCAGGACGATCCATGAGCGTGAGCGCACATGCGACAGGTAGCCTTCCGCGAACCGTGCGAGACCTGACTTGCTCCCCCCGGGGATCACGGTCCAGTCCGCGCGACCGTCGAGGAGTCGATTCACCAGCCGTCGGTCCAGACTCTGGTCCCCACCTTCGCAGAAGATCAACCGTGATGACTTACCCAGGACCCCCATGGCTCATCGATCCCCGACATGGAGGATCGCTCCAGGAGGGACCAGGTCTGCGATGTGGTCCGAGTGTGTGGTCACGATGAACTGGTTGTTCTCGCCGAGGAGAGGCAGCGCGCGCAGCAGGGCCTGTTGGAGCGGCGGGTGCAGGTGGAGCTCGAGCTCGTCAATGAGCACGACCGAATTCCGAATGTTCCAGTTCGCGAAATCGAAGACGAGCGGGAAGATGGCCCGCTCGGCCCCTGACATCTCGCCCAGCTCGTAAGGGCGGCGCTCAGCGTCGAGCAGAAAGAAAGGAGGCTGCTCCAAGACGTGCTCCGGGCGATCCGAGATGCTGATGCCCTCGAAGCTGCGGCCTGGGAAGACCGAGCGCCAGCGCTGCTCCAGATCGGCGTAGAGATCGCGCTCATCGGAGCGAAGGCTACGGCGCCCGAGGACGATGCTGTGGAAGCTCTGAAGCTGCGCCAGCCGCGCGCGCAGCAGGTCGAGGGAGGGCGGGGGCGTCACGCCCGCGGCGAGTCCGTCCAAGCTGATGCTCGTCAGCGACCGGTGCTCCGTGTACCAGTGAACGGTGCCCAGGTGTTCGTGTCCGGCGCTTCGGCTCCTGTGCTCGCTGGCGGCCTGCTCCGCGAAGAGGCGTCCCCGGTGGGCGAGGACGCCGCTCAGGCTCTTGTCCGAACCCAGGGTGTCGCCATCGAGCGTCAGTCGAATCCGTTCGCTGGAGGAGGCGCCCGTATCGCCGAACTGGGCTCGACGTTCCGCCTTTGGGATCGAGAAGAAAGCGCGCTGGGTGGCCTCCACCTCATCAGCGCTCAACACCATGTCCAGGTGGACCTCGGTTGGCCGCTCCCAGGCTCGCCCGGCGCGAGGGAGATCAAAGCCGGGCCATTGCAGCGCCGAGGCTCGCTCCAGCCGTCCTGTGGCGGCGCCGAGCGTCGCGGCGATGGCCTGAAGAACGGAGGACTTTCCGCAGCCGTTCGGTCCGACAAGAACCACGAGGTCTCGTGGAAGGCCGCGCTCGTCTTCGAAGCAGAAGCGTTGGTCGGAGAACCGCTTAAAGTGTCTCAGCTGGATCTCTCGAACTTTCACGCCCTGTTCCTCGTGGCTCAGGATAACCGTGCCCTGGTCACCTGAGCAATGAGTCCTCAGGGTGGCCCCGTCAGGTTGCCGTGGCGGGGTACGTGGGGGATCCGATAAGGGGAGAGCATGAACCCCTTCGACACCCTGCTGGCCCGCGGTTTCATCAAGCAGCACACGGACGCTGACGCGCTGCGTCGCGCCTTCGACGCGGGGCCGGTCGTCTACTACGCCGGCTTCGACCCGACGGCGCCCAGCTTCCACGTCGGCAACCTGGTGCCGATCATGGCGATGGCCTGGCTGCAGAAGGCCGGGCACCGCGGCATCGTCGTCCACGGCGGCGGCACGGCGATGATCGGCGACCCGAGCGGCAAGGACAAGAGCCGCGACCTGATCTCGCCGGAGACGATCAAGGAGAACCTGGCGGGGCAGCGGGGGCTGTTCGCGAAGTACCTCGATCTGGTGCCGGAGCAGGAGACCCCTGGCGCCGGGGGGAGCTGGCCCGCAGGGCGGGCGATCCTCCGCGACAACGCCGACTGGCTGATGGGCCTGGGCTACATCCACTTTCTGCGCGACATCGGCCGGCACTTCTCCGTCAACCACATGCTCTCGGCGGAGGGCACCCAGCAGCGGCTGGAGCGCGGCCAGGGCCTCTCCTTCATCGAATTCAACTACCACCTGCTGCAGAGCTACGACTACCTCGTGCTCCACCGCGAGTACGGCTGCACGGTGCAGCTCGGCGGCGACGACCAGTGGTTCCACATCCTGGGCGGCGCGGATCTCATCCGCCGCGAGACCGGGAATTCCACCCACGGCTTCACCCTGCCGCTCATCGCCACCGCCGACGGCAAGAAGATGGGCAAGTCGGAGGGCGGCTCGGTCTGGGTGGACGCCGCGCGCCTGAGCCCCTACAACTACTACCAGTTCTGGGTGAACGTCCACGACCAGGACGTGGAGCGCTTCCTCAAGCTCTACACCTTCCTGGACCTGGAGCGGATCGCCGAGCTCGCGGCGCTGCAGGGCGCGGACATCCGCACCGCCAAGCGCGCCCTGGCCTGGGAGGCCACCGCGCTGGCGCACGGCCCCGAGGAGGCGACGAAGGCCGCCGAGGCCGCTCAGGCCGCCTTCTCCGGCGGCGCGAGCGCGGACATGCCCACGCTCACCGTCAGCCTGCCGAAGACCGTGCTCTCCATCCTGGTGGAGAGCGGGCTGGCGAAGAGCAATTCCGACGCCCGGCGGCTCCTGCAGGCCGGCGGCGTGAGCCTGGGCGACGAGAAGGTGACCGACCCCGCGGCCCTGGTGGAGCGCGAGGTCGTCGTCTGGGCGGGGAAGAAGCGGGCGGTGCGGGTCGTGGAGGGCTGAGGGCGGGGGGCCGCTCGGCCCTTCCGCAGCTCATCGCCGGAGCGGCACGTCCACCGCCAGGTTGAAGCCCAGACGCCAGGCGTCGGTCTGGGTGGTCAGCCCGTCCTCGGTGATCGCGCGCAGGCTGGGCTCCAGGCTCGCGCCCACCTGCAGCGCCAGGGGCAGGTCCAAGGCCCCGATGCCCAGGCTGGCCCAGGCGCCCGGCGAGAAGACGTCGTTCAAGCCGACCTCGGGCAAGGCGCTGCTGTCCTCGTGGTCCAGGCGCCACATGGCCATCGTGCCGAGGTCGAGCAGCGGCACGTAGAGGCCGAGGGTCCAGGGGTGGTCGGAGCTGCGGTTCAGGCGCAGACCAGCTTCGGGCCCGAGGGAGACGGCTGGCCAGATCGCCTGGCCCCGTGTCCCGTCCACGGACTCCGTGCCCAGGCCGGCGCCGACATAGCCGTTCAAGGTGAGGTATCCCATCTGCGCCCGGTGCCGCTTCTCGTAATAGGACCCGGGGGGCGCGGCGAAGCTGGCCAGGGCCGCCTCGGCGTCCTCCGGGCTCTCCGCCTCCATCAGCCCGAGCGCCAGCGCCAGGAGCTCCTGCAGTCGCTGAAGCGCGATGCGCGACAGGAGCGGATCGACCTTCTGGTCCCCGCCTCCATCCGCGGCCTTCTCGGCGCGGTCGAGGAGCTTGTCGAGCTGGTCGAGGGCGAAGCCGACGCTGGCCAGCGCCACCTTCGTCCCGTCGTCAGAGCCGATGCCCTCGAGCAAGGTCCCGATCTGGTCCAGCGTCGTCCCGAGCGCCTCCAGCTTGCTCTTGTCTCCGCCGAGCGTGGGCGCCAGCGCGGTGACCGCCTGTTCGCTCGCCTCGAGGAGCGCCGCCATCGCCAGGCTGAGCCTGCGCAGGGCCTGCTCCTCTGTGGGGCCCACCTTGCCGCCGCTCCATCCTGTGAGGCTGGTCTGAACCGCGAGCCAGGCGTCCTGGGCGTCGCGCGCGGCGCTCCCCAGCGTCGTCCAGCTCGCGCTCAGGGAGGCGATCAGCCCGGCGACGCCCTCCGGATCGCTGGTCCAGAGGCCCTCCAGGGCCCGCTCCCTGGCCACGGGGAGCGCGTCCTTCCTGGCCGCGAGGTTGTGAAGCATCGCGACGAGGATCAGGTCCTCAGAGCCGCTCAGATCCTGGGTCTTGAGCAGCCTGTCCCTGTCCACGAAGACGGCGGAGGGAGGCAGGCTGGCGGCGCTCAGGGACACGATGTAGAGGCCGCTGCTCAGGGGCTCATGGTCCCAGCTTATCCGCTGATCCGTCGCCCCGGGCCGGCTGGCCGGCTGGCTCGCCGCCCAGGCGCCCAGCGCCTCGGTGGGGGAGGCGTCGGCCTGGCTGAGCTCGAGGACCCGCCCTGTCACGGCCAGCGTGACCAGCGCGTCGCGGAGCCTGCTGTCCTGCTCCGCCTCCTCCTCTTCGAGCAGCTCCTCCGCGACGTTGCGCGGAAGGGCCAGGGCGTCCGCCTTCACGGCCGCCTCCAGCTCATCGCCCGCGGCGTAGAGCTCCGACGGGCTCTGCACCGTGCCCGCGATGGCGCAGAGTCCGGGCAGGATCTTCGCCGGCTCCAGCGCGTCGGTGAGGGTGTCGCTCGGCTCACAGAGGCGGTTCAGCTTCTGGAAGGCGAGCCAGCCCTCGACCGTGGACCAGGCGTTCTCGATCAGCAGGTCCGTCACGCCCCACAGCGCGTTGTTGATGATGCTGCCAGTGGATCGGGCGGCGGACTCGGTGCCTCCTTCACCCGCGGACGGTCGGGCGACCGCCTCGGCACATTCACCGGTCGAGGCCAGGATCAGCTCTTCGCTGGTGGCGAAGCCTGGGAAGGTCGTCCCCGCGTCGGGCCGCCAGAGCTTCGCCTCGTGCTTGTAGAGCTTCGTGCTCTGGGTCAAGGCGCAGCTCTGACCCACGCGCTCCAGCCACGCCTTGTTCTTGTCGCCTGTGCAGAGGCTGTGCAGGTCAGTCGCGCTCTGGGCGCCGGCCCAGATCTCGCAAGCGGTCTTGACCTGCACGGCGTTGACCAGCGTCGACGTCGAAGGGACCACGAAGGCGTAGGGGTCGGTATCGGCGGCAGAGGCCGCGCGCGCGACCGTCAGAGAGAGGGTGAGCGGGAGGAGGGTGGTTCGCAGGGTCATGAGCGTCTCCTGTCGTTGTAGAGAGGTGCGGGGCTCACTGGCAGCGCGTCGGCGCGTGCTCGCAGAGGTGCCGCGTGGTCCAGGCCAGGTTGTTGTTGATCGCCGATCCGTCTCTGGCCAACATGCTGGCCAGGGCGGGCGCGCCGCAGCTCGCGCCGCTCTTGCCCACAGAGCAGGCGTGCACGCCGATGACGCTCCCCGTCTGCATGTCGATGAGCGGGGCGCCAGACGTGCCGGGCAGCGTGTCGGCAGAGTGGAGCAGGATGTCGATCCCGCCTGCCTGCATCTGCACATAGCTGAGGAAGATCTTGCCTACGCTGCGTCTCAGCACGTCATACTCACCCGAGGTCGCGCAGCGCACCTCAGAGAGGGAGAGCCCCAGACGTTGGGCCTCCTGGAGCGTCTGCTGGAAGCTGGGGTAGCCCACCACCTGGACCCAGGGATCCCGCTTTCCGAGCATTCCCTGCGGGATCGCGTCTGGCGAGGCGAGCCCCGGCGCGTCCGGCAGAGGCGCCTCGGTGGTGTCCACCTGGAGCACCACCACGTCGTGGTCGTCCCAGGCCGCCGCTACGGAACGCAAGGGGTACTGTCGGACCCGCGAATGAACCCCGTTGCGCTCCGTCGCGCAGGGAAGCTCGAGGACCAGGTCCAGATCGACGAGATCGTCGCCCCTGTGCAGCAGGGCCGGCGCGCCCTGGATGTGGGTGAGCACATGCGCTGCGGTGACGATCTCCCCTTTTTCCGCGTCCAACACCCAGGCCGTGCCATAGAACGCCGTGGCGCTCTCATCGGGGTCGGTGATGCAGCCCGTCGCCGCGGCGACGGTCGCGAGCGCGGCGCTTCGGGCGCTCCCCAGCTCGAAGATCTCCTTCCACTCGTCGAGACGGAGACCGCCGCCCTCGCTCTCACAGCCCGAAAGGAGCGTCGGCTTCGTCGGCTTCGTCGAGATCGTGAGGTCCGTGGATCCCACGGGCGAGACGTATTCTCCGCCCTCTGTCACCCATTTGGGCAGATAGTTGCCCTCGGGCGTCACCCAGCCCACTTTGGGGTCAACTCCACCCCAGGTGGACCCCGACGGCCTGGGCTTCGTGTCGCGCACGATCACGAAGCTGGAGAAATCGTCGTCCAAGGCGAGACGAGGCTCGGCGGGCGCGGTCATCTGGCGCAGCTTGAGCGCGTAGGCGGCGTCTCCTGCGAAGGTGGCGTCTCCGTCAGCGGGTACGAACAACAGCGTCGCCTCCGATCGCAGCGCGCGGAGGTCGTCGACCTCCAGCTCCACCTCTTCGAGCGCGTCCTCCAGCGCGTCCTGCCGCAGGCGTCGCGGCGCCTCCACAGCGTCCGTCTCCTGGGCTTCACTGGCTGGCGGCAGGGCGAGCAGGGTGAGCAGGGCGACCGGCGCCGCCCAGGGTGGTGGAGCATAAGACGTGCGCATGACGACCCCTCCTTGTGGACGCGCCCAAGCGGAGGTTGGGCGTCCGAGAGAGGCGTTCTTGCCTGCACCTCTCGACCAGAACTGTAAGCGCGCCAGCCCTGATCGGGACGCGCGCTGCGCACGAATACGTGCACAGCTTGTGCACAGCGCCACTGAACGGAGTATTAGATATCAATGCCTGACATCTTCCAGTATACCGACCATCTGCGCTACCTCGAAGACTGGTTCACGGAGCACGAGGCCGTGACCAGCCGGCGAGCCTTCGCTCGCCGCGTCCATTGTTCGCCTTCACTGGTGGTCGGCGTGCTGAAAGGCCGAAACCGTCTGGACCCCGCGCGCGCCGAGGTCTGGGCGAAGAGAGGACTGAAGCTGGACGCGACCCAGGCGCGGCAGTTCATCGGCCTGGTCTCGCTGGCGCACGCCAGCGGTCATCTGGAGCGGCAGGCGGCCTGGGAGCGGGTGCGGACGGCGCGCAGCTTCCGCGAGGCCAACCGCGTCACGGCCGACACCTACGAGCTCTTCTCCGAGCGCGTGGTCGCGTCTACGCTGGAGCTGGCGCGGTGCGCCGGCTTTCGGGACGACCCGGACTGGATCGCGCAGCAGCTCTGGCCGCGGGCGACGCGGGCGGAGGTGGTCCGCGCGCTCGAGGTGCTGACCCGGCTCGGGTGCCTGCGGCGCGACGCGGAGGGGAGAAGGCAAGCGCCGGCCGAGACCTGGGTGACCGAGCACGAGGTCGATCCTGGGGTCGTGAGCCTGGCGCTGGTCGGCTTGCACAAGGACTCGATGGCGCGGGCCTCGCTGGCGCTGGATCAGATCCCCTGGACAGAGCGGCACTTCGCCACCATCGCCCTGCCGGTGGACGAGGCCAGGCTGGCCGAGATCAAGCGGGCCATCGAACGCTTTCAGGAGGAGATCATGCGCCTGTGCGCCGAGGGCGAGGGCGCGCCAGACCGCGTCCACCAGCTCTGCATGCAGCTCTTCCCGATGAGCGCGCCCATCCGACCGGTCCGGGCGCGGACGCGGGCCGTCAGCGCAGCCCGAGGCTCTTCATGAGCGTGTAGAGGTGCGAGCGGGCCAGGCCCAGACGGCGCGCCGCCGCGGAGACGTTGGCCCCGGTCTGCTCCAGGGCCTCGGCGATGAGTCGGCGTTGAAAGCTCCGCGTCGCCTCGTGCAGGTCCTGCGCGTCGGCCTCCGTGGACGCGGCGCGCGCCTCGACGAACACGTGCTCGGGCCGCACCTGGCCGGCGCCCTCGCCCCAGGCTCGCACCACCGCGGACTCCACGGCATGGGCGAGCTGGCGCACGTTCCCGGGCCAGGGCGCGTCCGAGATGGCGACCAGGGCCGACGGGCTCAAGCTCAGGCGTGGCAGGCCGTAGCGATCGGCGGCGGCGCGGCAGAAGGACTCGGCCAGCAACGGCAGATCGACCCGCCGCTCGTCCAGGCCGGGGCAGCGCAGGGTGAACACCGTGAGCCGGTAGCGGAGATCCTCCCGGAAGCGTCGCTCGCGCACCGCCTCGTCCAGATCGACATGGGTCGCGGCGATCACCCGAATGTTGGCCTTGCGTGGCCGGCTCGCGCCGAGGGGCCAGTACTGACGTGTCTGCAGGAGCTGCAGCAGCTTGGCCTGCACGGTCAGCGGCAGCTCCCCCACCTCGTCGAGGAAGAGCGTCCCGCCCTCGGCCGCCTCGACCTTGCCCGCGATCGGTCGCGTCGCGGTGGAGTGCGCGCCCCGCTCGGCGCCGAAGAGCTCGCTCTCGAACAGCTCGGCGGGCAGGGCGGCGCAGTTCAGCGCGACGAAGGGCTTGGCCGCGCGCGGTCCCTGGCCGGCGATCAGCTCGGCGACCGCCGACTTGCCGCTGCCCGTCGGCCCGGTGATCAGCACGTCGATGTCCAGGGGCGCGACCAGACAGACCTGTCGCAACAGCTCGGCGAAGGCGCGCGACCGGCCGACCAGCGCCACCCGCCCCCAGGCGCTGCCGCCAGGGGAGCGTCGGATCCTCGCCGCCCGCCCGCTCCAGGCGCAGCAGGAGGCGATCGGTGAGCGGGGCGAGCTGGCGAGCGAAGAGCTCCGCGCGCTCGAGGTCGTCCGCAGTGAAGGGGCCCGGCGCGCGGCGCCCCTGTAGATAGACCACCCCCACCGCCGGCCGCCCCACCGGCGCGCAGAGCACGGCCCGGATGACGCGCTCCTGCACGCTGCGGCGGTCGGAGAAGCGTGGGTCCTCCAGCGCGCTGGCGCTCTGCACGACGCGTCCGGAGGCCAGCACCTCGGCGATGATCCCGCGCGGCACGCTGCTCTGCAGGGCGGAGAGCTCGTCATCGCTCAGACCCCGCCCCAGGCGCCAGCGCGGCGCGTCCTCACCGCCCGCGCCCCAGATCTCCAGATAGCCCTGCTCGGCGTCGGCGCGCCGGACGATGAGATCGAGGGCGGCCTCCAGCAGCGGCTCCAGCGCCTCCTGGGCGCTCAGGTCGAGCAGGGCCCGGTAGAAGTCTCGGTCGAGGAGGGGGTCGGGGCTGAGCATGGGTGTCTGTATTCAGGACATGTGATGAGCGCCATATGCCCTCAAAACAGGACATGTTGGCCATCTGACGAAACGCAAGGTTTTGAATAAAATGGCGTTACAATATAATAAGATGCGCTGAGTCTGCATCCGGTGCCTCCTGGCACGCCCCTTGCCTTCTCTCCAGGCACGCCCGCTTCGGGCGCCAACCCTGGAGAACACCATGTACAAACGTGCTCTTGCCGCGTGCGCGGCCCTGGCTCTCTCTGTCTTCGCCTCCCCCGCCGAGGCGATCCTCTATGGCGGAAACCCCAAGCTCGTCGTCCTCATCGACCACGCTGGCCACGATCTGATCAGCGGCGAGGCCACGCTTGACCGCGTCGTGTTGGGTGGCTGTCCTGGCGCCGGCCCGGCCATCGACGTGGACGCGGCCTTCGATCCGGTCGTCGGGATCGAGGTCGGCATCCCCGCTGGAGACTGGTGCTCGGTCACGCTGGAGTGGGACGGGGTCACCACCCTCGAGGCGACGGGCTTCGCTGGCGAGAGCGACGCGGCGAGCACGACGAGCGACCTGGACCCGCAGACCCCGCCGGTGAGCCTGAGCCCGTTCCAGGTGACCGAGGGGATCCTCTACGGAGGCAACCCGAAGGTCGTGGTCTGGGTGGAGTGAGTCAGCCTTCCCGCCAGATATGCACGTATGGTCTGTGATCTCTCATGTCGTCGTCCTCCGGCAGGCGCCAGCGCTCGGGCGGGCTCGCCAGGGCGTGGAGGTCGGCGACATCGAGCGTGCGTTGGACACGCCTGGCGTACGCGCGGGCGTACAGGTACTCCGTACCGGTGGGCAACATCCGCTTTACGCGCTTGAAATACTCTCGGAGGTTCGCCTGGCCATTCCACAGGCTCGGGCGGAGCGTGCCCGCCATGTTCCCCGAGAGCTCGAGGTTGTTGTAATTGCACTGGTGGACGAGGAAGTCCACCCCGTCCACGGCCTCGGCGAAGACGAAGCCCAGGAGCTGAAAGGGCTGGTTCGCGCCGATGGGGAGATAGTCGAGGGTGAGGTCGTCTACCCATCGTGACTGGCCGGGGAGTGGATCGGCGCCGATCTGGGGCCTGCCGAGGAAGTAGTCCACGCCGGCGACGACGTAGGAGATGGTCCTCCCGGCGAAGAGCTTCTGCGCGTTGGCGATGAGCTCGGAGGCGCTCCCAGCGGGCTCGACGGAGCCGCAGAACAGCTCGCCACCGTGCGAGCCACCCAGCCGCGGCGTCAGGTAGGGGTACTGCGCCGCCCCGCGGGGGCCGTCCACGAAGATCAAGTGCTCGACGGCGTCGTAGGCGCCCCCCGCACGGTTCGAGGCGTAGCCGACATCGCGCCCGACGTGAGAGGTGCCGATGACGTGCTCGACCTCCCCTTCGAAGACCTTGAATTTGGTCGTCCCCGGCAGCCATGTCGGCGCGACGACGCCGTCACGAATCTCTATCGGGAAGCTGATCATCCGCACCTCCGGCTCGGACCCTACCAAGCGCCTCCCGCGGGCTGTACACCCCGCGCACCACAGCCCAGGTCGGCTCCGGCAAACGGGCCGCCAGCCCCTGCGCCACCTCCGGCGCGTCGCGGGGCGCGACCCCCAGCGCCGCGGCCAGCGCCAGCAGGTCCAGGCCGATCTCAGGGTGTCCCAGCGTCCGCGCCCGCGCCGCCAGCTCCGCGAGGGTCTCCAGGTCCTCCGCGCACGCCGCGGCAATCGCCTGCGTGTACAGGGTCGCGCTCTCCATCCCCAGCCGCTCCAGCTCCGCGCGCGCCGCCCGCGCCAGCCTCCCGCTCGTCTCCCGGTCTCCCAGCCGCCAGGCCAGCGCCGCCTCCGTCGCGGTCGCCGTGGCCCACAGCCAGCTCACCCCTACCGCCTGGAGATCCTGGAGAAACAGGATATCGACGGTCTCTGCCTCCCCTGCTCGCGCCTGCGCGCTCCGCGCGATCATCGCCGCCCAGGCCTCCGCCGCGGGGGCCCGCAGCGCCGCGGCCAGCGCCACCGCCTGGCCGGCCAGGGCCTGTGCGCCTGCCAGATCACAGGCCTCCAAGGCGGAGCCAGCGGCGTTCAACAGCGAGGAGAGCCGCCCGCCTGCCTCCGGCCGGCGCGCCGCAGCGTGCGTGTGGAGGGTCGCAGCGCCCGCGAAGTCTCCTCGCCGGTAGGCCACCAGCCCACGCCAGCCCTCCGCCTGCGCACGCATCGGGTCCGTCAGTGGTATCTCATCGAGTAACGCCATGATATACGCGTCGTGCTCCTCGACGGGGAGCTGCTGGGCGGCGGCGGCCCGCGCGGCCTGTCGAGAGCCCTCGGCGCGGCCGCTGAGCCCGCGCAGCCCCTCCAGCCCGGCCAGCGCCTCAGGGCCGTGGCCCTGTCCGATCTGCGCCCAGTGGTGGGCCAGCGCGGCGAGGTCCGCGACCGGACAGCCCGCACGCGCCAGCTCGTAGTCCAACATCCGCTGCGATCGCGCGTCCTCCTGGTCGATCAGCGCGGGCACAAGGCGCTCCAGCAGGGAGCGCTCGCCGGGCGCGTCGGGCTCGCGCTGGACGAGGCGGACGGTGTGGCGCAGGGCGGCGATGGCGGGGCCGGGCCGACCTGCTGTCCAGGCCTGATCGGCGACCAGGCATGCCTCCTCCGCGGCGAGGGCGGCGGACCCGGCGGCGAGGAGGCGGCGCAGGCGCCCAGGAGCGCCGGGGGGCAGCGCGAGGGCGACGGCCTCCTCGGCGCGGGCGCGGCGCTCGGCGCTCCAGGTCTGCAGCGCGCGCGCCGGCCAGCGGGGGCGCAGGCCGTCTATGGCGCCCAGGGTGCCCAGGTGCTCCAGCGAGAGCAGCAGCTCCCAGCGGGGGCGCCCGCAGAGGCGGAGCAGGCCGTCGAGCGAGAGGTCCGGCCAGCCGAGGCGCATCCAGGCCAGCAGCTCCTCCAGCGCTGGCGAGAGGGGTGCGCCCTCGGCGGACGTCTCGCTCGGGGTCGGACGGCTGTCCAGTCGCTCCAGTCCTTCGCGGTCGAGGGCGATCCGCCCCTCCTCCCAACGGGCCAGCCCCTCGCTCAGCCAGCGGCTCAGCTCGTCTACGACGCGCCCCGGGTGGCCTTCGCTGCGTTGCAGCATGAGGCGGGCCGCGTCCTCCGGCAGGTGCAGGAAGCGGTCGGGTCCCCGGAACAGAGCTCGGAGATCATCGAGCTGTAACGGCTTGATACGATGCTCGGCTGGCTCGTGCTCCGGCACGACGACCGCCCCGAGCTGCACCTCCAGCAGGGCGGCTCGCGTCCAGGGGTCCACCCCCGCGTCCGCGAAGAGCACCCGTCCAGCCGCCCGCAGCGCCGCGAGCTCCCCCTGCGCCCAGCGCTGCGCGTGATCGGCGTCCGCCTCCTCGGGCGGGCGCCCCTGCGGCGCGAGGCTGCCGAGCGGCAGATCGGCCGAGGGCAGCCACAGCGCCCTGTCTCCGAGCTGTAACGCCAGCTCCTCCAGGGTGCGCGTCCGGCCGCTCCCCTGGGGGCCGCCCACCCGCCAGTGCCCTCCGCGCGCGAGGGCGCTCACGCCGGCCGCGATCGACCGGGTGTCGCCCAGCCAGGGCAGGCGCCAGGGGGCGGCCCCGCACAGCGCCGCGCGGGCCTCCTCGGCGGTGGAGAAGCGCGCGCTCGGCACGCGGGCCAGCAGGCGGTCCACCGCCCGAATCACGGGTTCGGGCAGATCGGGACGGAGGGCGCTCAGGCTCGGGGCGTCGGCCAGCAGGCGCGCGCGCCAGAGCTCCGACAGGCTGTCGGCGCGATGGGGGGGCGTCCCCGCGAGCGCCTCGTAGATCATGACCCCGACCGCGTACAGATCGGCCCGCGCGTCTGCGCCCTCGCCGCTGAGCTGCTCCGGCGCCAGATAGCGCGGCGTGCCGACCACGACCCCGACCCGGGTGAGGTCCGCTCCTGCGGCGCTCCCGCGAGCCAGCCCGAAGTCCAGCAACACGACGCGTCCCGAGGGCTCGACCAGCACGTTCTCCGGCTTCAGGTCGCGGTGGACCAGGCCGGCGGCGTGCACCCCCGCCAGCGCCAGGAGCAGCGCGTCCACGAGCGGCGCGAGCGCCTCCCAGCGTCCTGCGCTGCGCGCCGGGAAGGGCTGGCCGACAACCCGCTCCATCACCAGCAGGACCCGCCCCTCGTGCTCGGCGTGATCCAGCAGGTGAACCACCCCCGGCAGGTCCAAGGTCAGCAGGGCCGCCACCTCGCGCCGCGCGCGCGACCGCTCCAGCGCGCTCGCCGGGGTGAGGATCTTCAGCGCGACCTCGCGCCTCAGCAGCTGATCCCAGGCGGCGTAGACCTCGCCAGAGGCGCCGCCGCCCAGCCGCTCACGCAGCGCGAAGCGCTCGGGCAGCGTCGTCAGGCCCTTCACCGCGCCCCCACCTTCCCCGCCACCTCCAGGATCAGCTCCCGGTTCACGCTCCCCGTCGAGCGCAGCAGCCACTTCGGCGCCTCGAACTCCACCCACGGTTGATCATCCGTGTTCAGCCGCGCCCGGCCCGCCAGCAGCGCCAGGCCCTCCGGACCCAGGGTCGGCTTCAGGGGCAGATCCTCCGGCAGCCTGGGCGCCGCGACCAGCAGGGCGTCCGCGCCGGGGATGGTCTCGAAGAGCCAGGTGTTGGGGAACTCGCTCAGGAAGGTGCGGATCAGCGAGCGCAGGGCGCCGGGCGGCAGCGCGTAGAGCTGGACCCACTGGCAGAAGACGCCGTCCTCGGCCAGCCGCCCGCGGGCGAGCGCCCAGTACTCGCGGGTGAACAGATTGGAGACGCCGGTGATCCATGGGTTGGACGGCTCGCTGATGATCACGGGCCAGCGCCGGTCCTGGCGGCGCAGCCAGGCGCGGGCGTCGGCGACGACCACCTCGGCGCGCGCGTCCTCGAGGACCGCGTGGTTCCAAGGGGAGAAACGTTCGGCGGCGGCCACGACGGCGGGCTCGATCTCGACGACGGTGACGTGATCGGCGCCCGTCTGCAAGGTCTCGCCGGCCGTGACGCCGCTGGCCAGACCGACCACCAGCGCGTCCAGGGCGCCCTCGGGTCGGGCGGCGCGGGCGAGCAGGACGGGCAGGCGCCCGCTCCAGATCTGGGTGGGCATGTCCTCGCCCGAGGACGCGTCCACCTTGCCGTTCGAGGAGAGCCAGCGCGTGCCGCTTCGCCCCTCCCCGACGGCGATGGTGGCGCTGACGCCGTCCTCGTAGAGCAGCAGGTCCCAGCCCTCGTGGGCGTAGCGGTCGATGGCGCGCGGGGAGGTGTCGGCTAGTTGATCTAGCTTGTGGATGAGCCCGGCGGCGAAGAGGCGCGCGTCCCAGGGCGGGGCGAGGGCGACGATCAGCGCGGCGAGGGCGGCCGGGCCGAGGCGCGAGGCCCAGGAGGACCAACCCACGGTTGTAGCGGGCAGCAGCAGGCAGGCGCCGGTGGTGAGCGCGCCCGTGAGCAGCACCAGCCCCTGCACACCCAGCGCCGGGAGCCCAACCAGCCCGGCCAGGATGGCGCCGAGCACGCCGCCCGCCGTGTTGGCCAGCAGCACCCGACCCGAGGCCTGGGACGCCGACCCGCCCTGGGCCTGCAGCGCGGCGGTGAAGACCACGCCGCTCGCGATGGGGAGCCCGCCCATGGCCGCCGCCAGCAGCAGCGCCCCGGCCGGGAGCAGGCCGCCATCGCCGAGGGTCGCGTAGCTGCGGGCCAGGAGCTGCGGCAGGTGGCCATAGCTGAGCATGCCCAGCAGGCCGCTCAGCCCCATCGCGCCGAGGGCCGGACCCAGGGCCCAGGCGCCCAGGCGACGGCCCAGCGCCGCGCCCAGGGCGATCCCCGCGAGAAAGACCGCCAGCACGACGCTCATCGCGTAGACGCTCCCGCCCAGCAGCAGGGCGCCCAGGCGGGTCCAGGCCACCTCCATCGCCATGCCCGTCGCCCCAGCCAGGGCGGCGGAGGCCAGGGCGACGCGGGCGCCCGGCAGGGGAAGAGGCGAGGAGGGGAGGCGAGGAGGGGAGGGGAGGGGAGCCGGGGCCTCGGGTGATCCCAGGTCGGCAGTCTGCGCCCTCCCCAGGCGGATCGCCGCCAGCCCGACCGCGCCTGCCGCCAGGGCGCCGAGCCGCTCGGTGCCCGTGATCCCGAAGAGGGGCATGAGCAGGAAGGGGCCGAGCAGCGCGCCGAGGACGGCGCCGGCCGTGTTCGCCGCGTAGAGGGTGGCGGCCTCGGCGGGATCGCGGGCGGCGGCGGCGGCGGCGGGCAGGGTCGCGCCGTGCAACATGCCGGGCGGGACCAGCAGCAGCGCGGCGACCAGCCCGTCCGCCCAGGGGCCGCCGTGGAGGCCCTCCGCCGCCTTCAAGATCAGCGCGGGAAAGAGCAGGGTCCACGCGCAGACGGCCAGCTCCAGCGTCCCGTAGCCCGTGGGCGCCGCCCGCCAGCGCCGCGGCCCCCCGAGCGCGCTCCCCAGCCCGAGCCCCGCCATGTACAGGCCAAGGGTCAACGCCACCGCCTCGCCCGTGCTCCCCAGGGCCAGCGCGAGCCGCCGCATCCAGACGACCTCGCAGACCAGGGCCGCGGCGCCGGAGATCGCCAGCATCGGCGCGAGGGGGAGCGGAGGCGGTGTGCGCATCGCGCCTCCATAACGAGAGCCTTGCCCCGCTGGCTCGCGCGCTCTATCCTGTCGCCATGCTGACCCTCTGGCTCTCCCTCGCCGCCATCGGCCCCGCCTGCACCCGCGACGACGCGGGCAAGACCACCGAGACCGGCGCGACCGACACGCAGGACACGAGCGAGACGGGCGCCCCCGACACGGACGACACGGACGACACCGAGGACACCGAGGAGGAGACGGACACGGACACGGCCGGCAATTACTGCGCCGACGTGCCCACGGTGACCTACGAGAGCTTCGGGCGCGGCTTCCTCACCGCCAACTGCCAGGGCTGCCACGCGTCGACCGCGGCGGATCGCTACGACGCGCCCGAGGACGTCACCTTCGACACGGTCGAAGAGGTCTGGGCGCAGGCGGAGCTCGTGCTGATCGTGGCCTCCACCTACAGCGGGCTGGACCCGACGATGCCGCCCCAGGGAGGCGTGACGGAGGACGACCAGACGCGCCTGCAGTGGTGGCTGCGGTGCGCGGAGCCGGGCACCTGAGCGAGCTGGAATACGGCCAGATCGAACGCTGATTCTCGCGGGGTGTGACATCTTCGGCTCGCTGGACTCGCGGGACGCAGAAGTGTGGTACGCTTCTCGCGAACTTTCGGAGGCCCTCCATGGTCCTGCGCAGCGCAATTCTCCTCGGACTCCTCACGGCCTGCAGGCCGGAGAGCGCGGTCGCCCCGATCGAGGACGACCCGGTGCCGAGCGATGACCCGGTTCAGCCCTCGGAGGAGACTCCGGAAGAGGAAGAGGCCGGTCTCCCCGACGCGGCGATCGAGGTCGGCACCGGCACCGATCCCACCAGCGTGCGCGTGCCCTGGGAGGATGAGCCGGACGACTACATCTTCGACGAGGAGACGGTAGAGCCGCTCCTGACGGTCGCGGACGTGGAGCTGGGCATCGAAGAGGGCCTGGCGACGGTCTTCTGGGCCGATCCCGCCGTCCTGCTCGATGAGTACGCGCGCATCATCAACACCTCGAAGGCCGCCGTGCTCGCGGGCGAGGGCGACTGCCCGTACTACTACGACTATTATTATGAGGACTACGGCTACTACTACTGGTATGACACCTGCACGGCGGACGACGACGTCTCCTACTCGGGCTACGCGCTCGGCTACGAGTATTCGGGGATGACCTCCGGCGCGTACGAGTACCCCCACTACTCGTACATGAGCGGCTCGGGCAGCGTGACCAGCGCCGAGGGCTACGAGCTCGAGCTGGGCGGCTACGCCTACGACTACGAGTACGACTACTACGGCGACTACTACTCCTACCACTACGGCTACATCGTCGGGAACTTCGCCTACGACGATCCCGCCTTCGCCGACACCTGGCTGGCGGCGGGCCTCTCGATCAACGTCTACGTCTACGGCGACCACTACGCGGGCGCTCAGAACACGCTGACGTTCACGGGCAGCCTCGCGGGGATGGAGGGCAACGTCAACACCATCGTGTTGACGGACACCTACATCGCCACCGCGTCCCGCGGCTCGTCCTGCGAGCTCGAGCCCAGCGGCACGATCTCCGTGCGCGACGCCGACGGTGAGTGGTACGACGTGCTCTTCCAGGGCCCTCCCTACGTGGGGGCCTCCATCTACCCGCCGGACTGCGACGGCTGCGGACAGGTCTATTTCCGCGGCCAGGAGCTCGGCGAGGTCTGTCCTGACTTCTCGATCCTCACCAGCTGGGAGGACCGCCCATGGTAAAGCTCCTTCTTCCGTTGCTCGCGGCCTGCGATCCCGCGCCTCAGACCACCCCCGTCGAGACGCAGCCCGACGAGGTGAGCACGCCCTCCGAGGAGGAGCACACCTACGACGCGCCGGGCATCGGCGTGGCGCAGGACGAGGCGGCCACGCTGCCCGCGATGGACGCGCTCTCGCTGTTGCGGCGCGCCAGCCTGGACCTGCGCGGCGTCGTGCCGAGCGAGGACGAGCTGGCGGCGGTCGAGGCCGATCCGGACGCCGTCGAGGCGCTGGTGGACGGCTTCGTGCTGGACGAGCGCTTCGGCGAGCAGGTGCGGAACCTCTGGGCGCCGATCTACATGACGCGCCTCGACTATTTCAGCATCTCGGCGGCCTCGTACGGGCTCTCCGACAGCGCCTCCTTCGCGGCGTCCGTCGGCGAAGAGCCGCTGATGATCCTGGGCTACATCGCCGAGAACGACCTGCCCTACACCGAGCTGGTGACCGGCGGCTGGACGATGGCGAACGAGGACCTCGCCGAGGCCTGGTCCTTGGACTACCCGGCGGACGGCACCGGCTGGCAGAAGGCGGCCTACACGGACGCGCGGCCCTCCGCCGGCATCCTGGCCACCAACGGGCTGTGGTGGCGTTACGGCTCCACCTACTCGAACTCGAACCGTGGGCGCGCCAACGCCGTCAGCAAGCTGCTGCTCTGCACGGACTACCTGTCCAAGCCCATCGAGTTCGACCGCAACGTGAACCTGCTGGACGGCGGGGCGGTCAACGACGCGCTGAAGACCAACGAAGGCTGCGTCGCCTGTCACCACTCCCTGGACCCGCTCGCCGCCTACTTCTGGGGCTTCTACTACAACGACATCTACAGCAAGCTGGACATGTCGACCTACCACGCCGAGCGCGAGTACATGTTCGACGCGGCGGTGGGGACGGCCCCCGGGTACTACGGCGAGCCGGGCTACACGCTCAATGACCTCGGGCAGCAGATCGCCGATGACAGCCGTTATCCGGCCTGCTTCGTCTCTCAGGCCTTCCAGCAGCTGCTGGGGCGCACGAGCGAGCTCGAGGACACGGCGCGCCTGACTGAGCTGCGCGACGTCTTCATCGGCGGCGGCCTCACGGTGCGCCCGGTGCTCTCCGCGGTGATCGACAGCCCCGAGTACCGTCATGGCGTGCTGCGGACCGGCGAGCCGGCCAACCGCAAGATGCTCTCGCCCGAGCTGCTCGCCAGCGCGGTCGAGGATCTCACGGGCTTCCGCTTCAGCTACTACGGCTACGACATGATGACCACGGAC
>CAZKWG010000011.1:0-10727 GCA_964556105.1 uncultured Enterobacterales bacterium
GTCGCCGTAGGAGAAGCCGCCCGGCAGGCAGACCGCGTCCACCTTGCCGAGCGTGGTCTCCTTGTGCCAGATCGCGACCGCCGTGAGACCCGGCGTGAGGTCGATCGCGCGGCGCAGATCCGCGTCGCAGTTGGAGCCTGGGAACGTGATGACGCCGACGGTAGCCATCTCAGCGCACCAGCTCGACCCGGAAATCCTCCATCACCGGATTGGCGAGGAGCTTCCGGCACATGGCGTCGAGGCGAGCGTCGAGGTCGGGACCGGGCTCCACCTCCAGCTCGATGTACTTGCCGAGCCGGGCGTCCTGGACCTCGTCGAAGCCCATGGAGCGAAGCCCGCCGACCACGGCCTTGCCGGCCGGATCGAGGATGCCCTGCTTCAACGTCACGTAGACCTTCGCCTTCATGTCTGCTCCTGGCCATCGTGGGGGGCGCTGGGCGACGCGCCGTGCAGCGCGGCGCCGAAGACCCGCGCGTAGAGCTCGCGGTAGGTGTCCGTCAGGCTGCCGAGATCCCAGCGGAACACGTCCTTGTCCAGCTTGCGGTTCGTGCCCTTCTCCCAGAGGCGGCTGCCGTCCGGGGTGATCTCGTCGGCCAGGAGGATGGCGCCGGAGGCGTGGCGCCCAAACTCCAGCTTGAAGTCCACCAGGGTCACGCCGAGCCCGTCCCAGAAGCCCTGGAGCGAGGCGTTGACCTTGAGCGCCGCCGCCCGCAGGTACTCCAGCTCCCAGCGCTCCGCCCAGCCGAAGAGCAGCGCATGCTCCTCGGACATCGGCGGATCGTGCAGGGCGTCGGACTTGTAGAAGAACTCCACCATCGGCCGCGGCAGGACCTCGCCCGCGGTGCGGCCGAAGCGCTTCGCCAGCGAGCCGGCGACCACATTGCGGACCACGACCTCGATGGGGATGATCTCCACCCTGTGCACGAGCTGGTCCCGCGAGGAGAGCAGCTCGACGAGGTGGTGACGAACGCCGGTCTCGCGCGCGACGTGATCGAGCAGCCGCGCGCTGATCTGGCAGTTGACCTCACCCTTGTCCTCGATCTCCGCCTTCTTCGCACCGTCGAAGGCGGTCGCCGAGTCCTTGTAGTGAATCCAGAGGAGCTCTGGGTCCGTCGTGGCAAAGACCTGCTTGGCCTTGCCTTCGTAGATCATCTGGGAGCGCTGAGGATGGGACACGGGGTCCTCCGAGGCTACCCTCTCCGGCGGCTGCCGGAGAGGGCTCGGGCCTTAACGTGTTCCCGACGGGGCGGCTCGTCGCCTCCCCTACTCCTTGATCTCCTCGCGGACGGTGATGTTGAACTCGACGCGGCGGTTCTGCGCGCGGCCGGTCGCGTTCCCGTTCGAGGCGATGGGCTTGGTCTCACCGTAGCCGACCGCGTCCATGCGCGCGGCCTCGACGCCCTTGTTGACCAGGTAGACGCGCACGGCCTTGGCGCGGCGGTCCGAGAGGTCGAGGTTGTAGGCGTCCTTGCCCTGGCTGTCGGTGTGGCCGGAGATCTCGACCTTCTTGATCTCGGGGTGAGACTTGAAGATCGAGGCGACCTCGTCGAGCAGCGGGTAGCTCTCGGGCTTGATCACGTCCTTGTCGGTCTCGAAGTAGACCTTGTCCAGGATGATGATGGCCTCCTGGCTCACCTTCACCTTGCCGGACTTCATCTGGACCTTGACCAGGGCCTCGCCGCCGGACTCGAGGGTGACCTCGGTCTCGTAGGGCAGGAAGTCGTTCTGGGTCAGGGTGATCTGGAACTTGCCAGCGCCCTGCTCCTGATCGGCCTTGCCGTCGTTACCGAGCGGCACGCGACCGCGCACGATGCACTCCGCGTGGTCCGACTTGATCTGGGCCAGCACGCCGGTCAGCGGCTTGCCCTTGTCATCGGTCACCTCGAAGCGGATGACGCCCGGCGCCGTGCGCTGGAGCTCGACGTTCAGGTCGTTCGGGCCCTCGGCGAGCGTGGCCGAGCCGCTGCCCGCGAGGCAGGGAGCGGAGACCGCGTCCGCCTTCCAGGCGGTCTCGGGCTGCAGATTCCCGATCACGATGGGGTCGTTGCCGCTGGTCTCGCTGCGGGGAACGTTGTCCGGGCCGACGATCTGGACCGTGGCGCCGGGCATGGGCTTGCCGGCCCAGGTGACGTTGACCTTCAGCTTGCTGAGGTCGTCGGGGCAGCCGTCGGTGTCCTTCCAGGAGTTGACGGTCTCGGGCTTGTCCACGCAGGCGTCGAGCTTGTCGGCGATCCCGTCGAGATCCAGGTCCTTCGGCGCGCTGTCGATCTTGCCGAAGCCGCCACCGACGAAGACGCGGAAGGTCGCCGCCCCGGCGCCCTCGGAGAGCGCGCTGGCGCCGCCCACCGTCCAGAAGGCGCCCGAGTCGTTGCGGCCGCGGAGGGCCAGGCTGGCCTCCATCGGCGAGTCGGAGCCGGGCTGCTCGTTGGCCTTGAAGGGAGGCGCGAAGGTCAGCTCGCCGTTCAGGCCGAGGCTGTCGCCGATCAGGTAGCCGACGCCCACCGCCGCGACGAGGCGATCGGCGTTGGTCAGGTTGTCCAGCTCGATCTCGGGGTTGATCTGCGCGCCGAGGTCGGCGCCCAGGGTCAGCCGCTCGAGCTCGTAGGTCGCCGCGAGCTTGGCGCCGAAGGCCACGCCCGGCTGGCCGATGAAGCGCTCGGGGTTGCCCAGCGGCAGGTCGATGTAGGGCACCACGCCGAGGCCGAGGCCGCCCGCGTCGCCCTCCTCCGGCCGGATGATCGCCGCCATCGCCGAGAGGCGCGCGTCACCCAGACCCAGACCCTCCGGGGACTGGTTCACGCCCGTTGTGGAGAAGTACAGGGGCAGCGCCAGATCGAGGCGCAGGAAGTCGAGCACCGCCACGCCGCCCGAGACGTTGAGCGCGTAGAGATCGCTCAGGATCTCGGTCTCTTCGGGCTCCAGCGCCGGATCGTCGAAGACGCGGTACTGAACGAGCGGGTCCTTGGCGTACTCGAAGAGCCCGCCGACGAAGAACTGGCCCTGCGAGAACCGACCCGGACGCTGCATCCGCAGGGGATCGCGAAGATCACCATCGAAGGCCGCGAGCTGAAAGCCGTGGGCGTCGAAGCCAGCGGCCGCGTCCTGGGCGTGAGCAGGGAGAGACGCGCCGAGCGCGATCGAAAACAGAGTCAGCAGCCGCATGTTCAGCCTCGATGAGGGTGATCGGGAGGGGGGTCAGCCCAGTCAGGGCTAGATCGAATAACAGCGCTGACTTGCGAGGTAGCGCCAAACGCCGCGCTCCGCAAGCAGGGCGAAAGGGAATCAGCCTGGAGAGCCATCTCCTGGGTCCGCGAGTCCGGGTCGGTACAACGCCCGGATCTGCGCGCGGTCATCCAGGCGGTCCCACAGGGTGTCGAAGCAGCGGATCGCGATGCCCTCCATGCGCGCGAGATCGGCAGGATCAACACCGAGTCCATAGGCGACGCGATCGCGAATTGCCGCCGCGTCTTCCAGCCCCTCGACATCCAGCGGGTGAAAGACCATGAGCGCGGGGCGCGCTCGCGCGAGCAGGCGGTCGGGGGCCTCTCCCGGCCGAAGCTCCACGCCGGCGTCGCAGAGCGCGATCTCGACGAGGCGCCACCAGCCCTCGATGCGCGCGGTGGCGGAGGCGCCGGGGCTCGGGTCGCGCAGGCGGGAGACGATCCAGAGGCGGCGCGCGGGCAGCCCGCCGAAGAGCAGGCCGATCAGCAGCAGGGCGAGCAGGAGCAGCGGGTCGATGACCACGCCGCCCGGCCCCTGCTCGGCGGGGCGCGCCCCCTCGCGGACCTCGACCAGATCGCTGTCCTCACCCTCTCCGCGACGCGTCCGGCTCTTGCGCTCCTTCTTCACGTTCTGGTCGGAGGCCGGGGAGGGCTTGTCGCCGTCGTCCGCCTGCGCGATCGGCGTCTGCCCATCCGGATCCGCCGGCGCGCTGGCCTCGCCGTCCTCGACGGGCGCGGTGCGCCAGAGGTAGGGCGCGAGGACGGCGGCGCCGACGGCCACCCCGAAGGCCAGCCCGCAGAGCAGCACCCAGCCGAGCAGGGTCAGGCGAGGGCGCGCCGCGCCAGACTCCTGGCTGCTGGCCTCCAGGGCCGCGCGCGGGCCGTGCCGCCAGAGCGTGAGGCGATGCCCCTCGCGCGCCAGGAGAAAGGCAAGGAGAAGCACGATCCCGATGACCAGCACGCCGAAGGTCGTGATGTCCCAGATCGCCCACTTCTGCCCCGCCTGCCAGGTGCCGACCTTGCCCTGCGCCTCCGCGACCAGGATCGCCGCGCCGCTGGCGTACATCAGCGGCACCCAGGCGGCGAAGAGGGCGCGCCCGGTGCGCAGGCTCCACAGCCCGCCCGTGAGGAAGAACGGGAAGAGGAAGACGACCAGGGCCGTGAGCCCGCCCAGCGCCCCCGCCGCGACGGTCAGCGAGGCGGAGAAGAGGAAGCCCACCGTCCACCAGACGATGGAGAACAGGTAGACCACCCAGTCGCGCACCCGGAGCAAGGCCAGCACCTGCCCTACCGCCACGGCGGCGGCGGTGGTGCCGCCGAGGATGGCCAGGGCCAGCCCCGCGCCCGCGCTGGGGTCGGTCATCAGCGCCGCCAGCGCGAAGGCGCCGAACAGCACCACCAGCATCACCCAGTAGGCCAGGATCGGTCGGATCGCCGCGCGCAGCTCCCGGTTGAGACCGGTGGGCGCTCGCTTCGGGGCCCCGCGCCCCGGCGCGCTCACGCCGCCGCCTTTCGGCCGGTCGCCACGCCGACCAGCCGGTGACTCAGGGGACCGGGCTCCAGCCGGTAGAGGGTGCAGCCCTGGGCGATGAGCGCGCTCTGCACGCGGGTGCCCTCGATCTTCGCGATCCGCCGCAGGCGCTGGCGCGCGCTCCAGATGCTGCGCTGGTGCGCCACGTCGCGCCACTCCCGCAGAGAGCCGGCCTCATCGCTGCCCGCCGGCCCCGGCAGGCGCACCAGCCGTCCGAACAGGCGCCCGCCCGCGCCCGGCCCTGGGCCGACGAGCTGCTCCCAGAAGGGAGGATCCTCGCCCAGCGCCTCCAGGGGAGACAGGTAGATCCAGGTCGGCTCCTGCCCCGGCGCAGGGGCGGGCGGCGCGTGGAAGCGGCTCGAGACGACCACGGCGCGCCCCTCGGTCTCGAGCGGCTCCAGGACCGCCGGGACGTCCATCGCGCCCTGCCAGCGCGCCCGCGCGCCCAGGTCCTGCCAGCGCCGCCGCGCCCCCCGGTCGCCCGCCACCTTCTCCACCTGGAGTTGTCCTCGCCCGTCGTCGGCGACGGCCACCAGCAGGACCTTGTCGCCGCGCTCCACCAGCTCCTGGGCCAGCGATATCCAGGTCTCGATGAGGCGATCCAGCACGGCGGAGATGCCGAGCGCGTCCTCGAGGAGCGCCCCCGGTGGCAGCCAGGTGTCCAGCACCAGCACGACCCGCTGGGTGGAGATCTCGCGGGACTCGGGCTGTCGCACCATCAGCCGCCCGGCGCGCATGGAGAGCCGCCACTGGATGCGGCGGGTGTCGTCGCCGTTGGTGTACTCCTTGAAGCGGAAGTGGTCCTCGGTGGCGAAGCGGTGGGGCCGGGTCAGCAGGTCGGGGGCGTCCAGGGGGCTGCGCGGCGGCGAGACGATCTCCAGCGGGTGGAAGCGCGGCAGCACCTTCAGCTCGGCGGTGGCGAGGCTGGCGACGCTGACCCGCGTGAAGCCGAGCGCGTCCTGGTACCAGATGCTCGCCGGCCCCAGGCGGTGGAGCCCGCGCGGGGTGCGCCGGAAGCGCCCGCTGACGGTGACGCTGCCCCGCCGCGCGCCTGGGCCGACGGCGTAGCGGCTCTCCGTGGCGAGCTCCGGCGGGTTGGCGTCCTCGATGAGCAGCACGAAGCCCGCCGGCACAGGCACCGCCGTGAGATGAAAGCGCTCCTCCGCCGGCTCTCCGCTGGTGACCACGGCGGGAGACAGCTCGCGCCGCACCCCAGCGACCCCGCGACCCAGGCCCGCGGCGAAGGTGCGCACCAGAAAGGTGGAGACGAAGCTGGAGGCGCCCAGCACGACATAGAAGAGCAGCAGCGAGATCACGGCGACCAGCCCGAGGCTCGCCCACTGAAAGGTCAGGGACAACACCACGAACCACAACCCCGTGAGCAGCACGGCCCAGCCGCGCGGCGTGACGATGGCGACGTGGCGGCGCACCGAGGCCAGCAGGGTGGCGGGATCGACCAGCCCGCGCGCCGACAGGAAGACGTACTCGCGCCGCACCTTGAGCAGGATCCCCGCGAGCTGCGCCAGGAAGGGCGGCAGGATGAAGACCACGGCCAGCACGGTCATGACGTGCGCGGTGTCCAGCACCTCCGAGACGTCCACCAGCGAGCCCGCCGCCAGCCCGACGGCGAAGGGCAGCAGGAAGAGGCCGAAGGCATGAACGCCGATGCTGACCAGGCTGCGCAGCAGGCTGGGCGTCGCCTGGCTCAACGCGGGACTCCGACCTTGGCGAGGACGTCCGACATGTAGGCGTGGCCGACCTCGTCCCCGGTCACCATCAGGCGATGCGCGAGCACGTCGGCCGCCACCTTCTGCACGTCGCCTGGGCTCGCGTAGTCGCGCCCCTCGGAGAGCGCCTGGGCCTGCGCCACGCGCGCCAGCATGAGCACGGCGCGCGGGCTGGGCGGCGCGAGCACGCGGCTGTCTCCACGGATATGCGTAGCGATGGAGACGATGTAGCTCTTGACGGCCTCGCCCATGAAGACCTGCGGGACCATGGCCTGCCAGGCCAGGAAGCGGGCGCGGTCGATGACCGGCCGCAGGTCGAGCACGGGCGCGCGCTCCGCCAGGTGCAGGTCGAGCATCTCCATCTCCGCCTCGGGCGGCGGGAAGCCCATGGACAGCTGCATGGTGAAGCGATCCATCTGCGCGGCGGGCAGCGCGTAGGTGCCGTCGTGGTCGAGCGGGTTCATCGTCGCCAGCACCTGAAAGGGCGGCGGCAGGACATGGGTGCGCCCCTCCACCGTCACCTGCCCTTCGGCCATCACCTCGAGCAGGGCGGACTGGCTCTTCGGCGTGGCGCGGTTGATCTCGTCGGCCAGCAGGATGTGCGTGAAGACCGGACCCGGCTGGAACTCGAAGACCTTGGTGCGCAGGTTGAAGACGTTCGTGCCCGTGATGTCCATGGGCAGCAGGTCGGGCGTGAACTGGATGCGGCGGAACTCGCAGGCGATCGAGGCGGAGATGGCCCGCGCCAGCATGGTCTTCCCCGTGCCGGGGACGTCCTTGAGCAGGACGTGGCCGCGGGCGGTCATGCACAGCAGGACCTTGCGCACCACGTCGTCCTTGCCGCGGATGACGCGGGCCACGTTGCTGAGGACGGACTGAAACTCCGCCTGGAAGGTCCGCACACGGGCGGCGCGCTCGGCGTCGTTGACGGCCGGCGCGGGCGCGGCGGGCGCGGGCGCGGGCGCCGGGCGGGAGCCAGCGGGCGGGGCCCAGGCGGCGACAGCGGGGGCCTGGGGACGGTTCGAGTCGCTCACGGTTGCTCCACGACGAAGAGGCGCTTGAAAGAAGACCAGGCGCGGGCGCTCAGCGGGGCGTTGCGCGCCTGCTCGCGGGCATCCAGGGCGTCGAGCTGGTCCATGGGGAAGGCCCAGGCCCGCGCCAGCTCGCGCAGCACCCGCCACTCGCTCTCGTCCCGCTGGCCGTCGCTCCAGACGAGGTGGACCATCGCCTCCACCCAGGGCCTGGGGTCCTCGGGCCGGCCGACCTCGTAGGGGTGCCAGACGCGCAGATCGCCGTCGGCCAGCGGCGGCGCGCCCGCGCGACCGAGGACGCGATCGACGAGCGCTCGCTCCGAGGGACGGATCAGCCCGTCGGCCAGGAGCACGCTGGCCAGCGCGCGCGCGGGACGGAAGGGCGGAGGCAGAGACGGTCCGAGCCTCTCGGCTTCGACGTCCGAGACCGAGGGCGCATTCGAGCGCGCGCCGGGCACCGGCCGTGAGTCCGCCTCGGAGGCGGCGCTGCCGGACATCCCGCCGAAGAGCCAGGCGAGGACATCGAAGTTCGTCGACACCGGCTGGCGCGCCACCAGTCGGGCGCCCACCTCGGCGGCGCTCAGCCCGCCGAAGCCGCCCTCGCAGAAGCGGTCCAGATCGGGCTCGCCCTCCTCCGCGGCCCAGCGGGCCAGCCAGCGCAGGGCCTCGTCGAGGTCTTGGGGCGGCCTCCCCTCGACGACGACGGACCCCAGCCGCTCCTCCCGCTGGCAGCACCGACAGCGCGCGACGACGGCCACCCCGCGCGCCCGCGCCGGATCGACCAGCTCGACCACAGCGCCCTCGACGAGGCAGACCGTGCAGTCGGTGAGGATCTCGAAGGCGTCGCTCATGCGCACAGACCAGAGCACAGGGAGCGAGCGGGCGCAAGACCGGGCGGGCGAAGCGGGCGACAGGGAGGTAGAGTGCTGGGGAGAGGTGAGAAGATGCCAAGGCTTCGCCTGCTGGGCCTCCTTGCCGGCCTGAGCGCGATCGTGGGGTGTGCCGACGCGCCGAGCGGCCCGACCCCGCTCCTGGAGGGCGAGGGCTTCTTCGGCGCGCCCTGGCCCGATGACGGCCGCCTCGTGGACGGGAGGCTGGACCTGGCGGGGTTCCCGGGCGTCGGCACCTTCGCCATCCTGGACAAGTACCTCGCCGTGGCCGCCACGCTGGAGGGCTACGGGACGAACGCGCCGATCTACGTGCCCTTCGACGGGCCCATCGACCGCGCGTCGCTGCCCGACGTCGCGTCCAGCGAGACCCCGGACGCGCCGCTGATGCTGCTGGACATCGACCCCGACAGCCCGACCCGCGGCGCCCGCGTCCCCTTCACCTGGGACCTCGAAGAGGAGGGCACGAGCTGGCAACCGGCCAATCTCCTCGCCCTCCAGCCGGTCTGGGGCTTCCCGCTGCGCGCGGCCACCACCTACGCCGTGGTCGTGCGCACCACGCTCGCCCAGCCGGCGGCGGGCTTCTCGACCGTCTGGGAGCCCTCCGACCCGCGCTACGCCCGCTTCGCGCCGCTGGCCGAGACGCTGGCAGCGCTGGAGGTGCCGCTGGACGAGGTGGCGGTCGCGACCGTGTTCACGACCCAGGACCCCACCGCGGAGATGTCGCGCGTCGCCGACGTGATCCATCGCGATCTCCCGACGCCCCCCCTCGACCAGCCGCTGACGGCCTGGGACAGCACGGGCTGGTACGTCGCCTACGAGGGTCGGCTGCGCGTCCCGAGCTGGCAGCACGGCGACAAGCCCTATTTCTCCGAGGGTGGCGGTCTGCGCTTCACCGAGGACGGCACCCCGACCCTGGCCGGCTGGGAGGACGTGCTGTTCACGTTCACCGTCCCCGAGGACGCCGACCAGCCCGAGGGCGGCTGGCCCGTCGTGATCAACGCCCACGGCACGGGCGGCGACGACCGCAGCCACGCCGACGGCGACCGCCTCTGCCCGGCGGCGGTGCTCGCGCGCGAGGGGATGGCCATCCTGGAGATCGCCCAGCCCCTGCACGGCGACCGCGGCACCGGCATCGACCCGACCCTGGTGAGCTTCAACTTCCTCAACCCCGAGTCGGCCCGCGCCACCTTCCGTCAGGGCGCCCTCGACCTGGTCTACCTGGCCAGGCTGCTCACCGCGCGGCAGCACTGCTTCGACGTCGGGACGCGCAAGGCCGCCTGCACGGACCCGACGAGAGTAGCCTTCCTCGGCCACTCTCAGGGCGGGATCACCGGCGCGATGGCCGCGCCCTTCTGGCGAGGCCAGGTGCACGCGGCGGTGTTCTCCGGCGCCGGCGGCGGCCTGAGCATCACCATGCTCCAGCGCGACACGACGGAGTTCGACATCAACGCGCTGCTCTCCGAGCAGCTCGACCTGACCCTGGACGAGCTCGACCTGCACCACCCGCTGGTCGGCCTGGTCCAGACCCTCTCCGAGGTCACCGACCCGCTGAACTATGGGCGTTACTGGCTGAATGAGCGCATAGATGGCGCGACCGGGCCGCTGGACGTCCTGATGACCGAGGGCACGCTGGACCAGTACACGCCGCCGCCGACCATCGAGGCGCTGGCGGGCTCTGCGGGCCTGCCGATCCTCGATCCGGTCGTCCAGACCTCGGACGCCGCCGCGCTGCGCGGCCTCAGCGGCCAGGATCTGCCCGCCGAGGGAAATCTGGTGGGCTGGGACGGCACGGCGGTGACGGGCGGGCTCGCCCAGTACGAGGGCGAGGACCACTTCCCGATCTTCGAGCTCTCCGAGGCCGCCCGCCTCTACCAGCGCTTCCTCTCCAGCGCCTTGGACGGCGCGCCGCCCGTGCTGGAGGTGGAGGACTGAGGGCTTAAACTAGACGTCGTAGTCGCCCTCTTCCGGGGTCGGATGACCGTCGGGGATCCCGCTGGGGAGCGGCAGCTTGAAGTGCTCGCAGGTGTAGCGGCAGACCGAGAGCGGCCGGTCCTCGATCGACTGGTAGCCGACGTTGGGGATCTGCTTGAGCTTGATGGCCTCGACCTCGACGTCCATCTTCTTGCCCATGTCCACGGGCTGGATGCGATCGTTGTAGCCCCAGATCACGATGCTCGGCACCGTCAGGCTCTTGATCGTGTCGGCCAGGCCCGTGTCCATGTCGGTCAGCAGGGTCTTCCAGAGCGCCAGGCGCGCGCCCGGCCGCGAGAGCGAGGCCAGGATCGGGTCCATCACCTCGTCGGTGACGCGCAGCGGCTCGTGGTAAT
>CAZKWG010000011.1:10737-28635 GCA_964556105.1 uncultured Enterobacterales bacterium
CAGGAGCCCGCGGAGCTGCTCCTTGCGGAAGAACCGCTCGAAGTACACTTTTCCGACCGCCGTCCGCACCAGCAGCTTCGCGCGGAGCCCGGCGCGCGGCGTGGCGTACACGCTCGGGCTGCAGGCGGAGATGGCCTCGACCCGACCCGGCTCCTTGAGCGCGATGGCGAAGGCGATGGCGCCGCCCAGCCCGTGGCCGAGGAAGCGCACGCGCTGCAGGCCGAGCTCGTCCAGGGCGGCGAGGATGGTGTCGCGGAAGAAGGCCAGGTCATACGCCGCGTCAGGCACATCGGACTGCCCGAAGCCCGGCAGGTCGATGGCGTAGCAGGGCGCGACCGTGGCCATGTACGGGAAGATCTGCCGCCACTCGTGGGTCGAGCGGAGCCACCCGTGGAGGAAGACGATCGGCGTTGTCGAGCCCTCACCGGCCATCTCGACGTAGAGCTGAACACCGTTCGCCGTGACCCGGCGGACCGTTGCCATGGAATACCTCCCTGCTGCGACGGGCAAGTATGCCACCCTGGGGGCAGAGAGCAAGTTAGGCCTGACAAGAAGCTCGGGGTCTCCGTGAATCTCCTCCTGGGTGTGACCGGTGGAATCGCCGCCTATAAAGCCTGTGAGCTCGCGTCGATGGCGATCAAGCGCGGCCATGAGCTGCGCGTCGTCATGTCGGAGAACGCCACGCGCTTCGTGGGACCGCTCACCTTCGAGGCGCTGAGCGGGCACCCTGTCCACCTCGACACCTTCGTGGACGGCATGGCCCACATCGCGCTGGCGAAGTGGGCGAACGTGGTGTGCGTAGCGCCCGCGACGGCGAACGCGCTGGCGAAGATCGCGACGGGGCTGGCCGATGACGCGCTCAGCACGACCCTGCTGGCGGTGCCGCGGGGCGTGCCCGTGGTGCTGGCGCCGGCGATGAACACCGAGATGTGGTTCAACCCGGTCGTCGAGCGCAACCTGCGCTGGATCAGCGAGCTCGGTCGCTACCGGGTCCTGGAGACGGTCTCGAAGCGCCTGGCCTGCGGCGACGTCGGCCCGGGCGGGCTCGCCGAGCCGGCAGACATCCTCGCCGCCTGCGAAGCGGCGTGGGAGGGGTTGCCGATCGCCTCTGGGGTGGGAACACCTTGACCACACCGCTCGCGCGGGGCATCTCCTACTGAGCGGATAGGAATATGACCCGCCCCCGGCGACGGAACATGAGGTCCCCCGTGTCCCAGCTTCATGCTCACCTGCAGGCCACCGAGGGCGAGCTCCACCCCTTCGCGGGCGCGACCGGCCTGCTCGCCACCGTCGGCGAGACGCCGCTGGTCCGGGTCGAGAGGACGGTCGCCGGGCTCATCCCGGACGGTGTCGAGATCTGGGCCAAGCTGGAGTGGTTCAACCCCGGCGGCTCCGTGAAGGACCGGCCGGCGCTGGCCATGGTGCTGGACGCCGAGCGGAGGGGCACGCTGAGGCCGGGGATGCGCATCCTCGACGCCTCCTCGGGCAACACCGGCATCGCCTACGCGATGATCGCGGCCGTGCGCGGCTACGGCGTCACCCTCTGCCTGCCGAAGAACGCCAACGCCGAGCGCAAGCGCACGCTGCGCGCCTATGGCTGCGAGATCGTGGACACGGACCCGCTGGAGGGCTCGGACGGCGCGATCCGCAAGGCGCGTGAGCTGGCGGCGGCGCGGCCAGAGCTCTACGCCTACCTCGACCAGTACAACAACGACGCCAACTGGCGCGCGCACCTGCTCACCACCGGCCCGGAGATCTGGCGCGACAGCGGCGGGCGGGTGACCCACTGGGTCGCGACGCTGGGCACCTCCGGCTCGTTCATGGGCGTGGCGCGCTATCTGCGCTCGCAGAACCCGGCGATCCAGTGCTTCTCCGTGCAGCCCGACTCGCCCTTCCACGGGCTCGAGGGGCTCAAGCACATGGAGACGGCCATCGTGCCGGGGATCTTCCAGCCCGAGGGGGTCGCCACCGACAACCTCGGCGCGCCCACGGAGGAGAGCCTGGAGCTGGTGCGCCGCATGGCCCGCGAGGACGGCCTCCTGGCGGGCGTGAGCTCCGGCGCGGCGCTCTGGGCGGCCATGACCGTCGCGAACACGCTGGAGCGCGGCGTGATCGTCACCCTCTTCCCCGACGGAGGGAGCCGCTATCTCTCCGAGAGCCACGTCTTCGGTCCCTGATTCTGGAGGTTCCATGTCCATCAAGATCGCCATCCCGACCGCGCTGCGCGCCTACGTGGGCGGCGCCGCCGTCGTCGAGGTGCAGGGCGAAACCGTGGCAGCGGCGCTCGGCGCCCTGACCAGCGAGCACCCCAAGCTGGCCTCGAACCTGCGAGACGGCAACGGCAAGATCCGCAGCTTCGTGAACATCTACCTGAACGACGAGGACGTCCGCTTCCTGCCCGGCAAGGAGGAGCACGCGGTCAAGGAGGGCGATCTCCTCACCATCGTCCCCTCCATCGCAGGGGGTGTCGCTTGAGCCTCCCCGAGCTCGACACCGCGGACTACGCCCGCTATTCGCGCCACCTCATCCTGGAGGAGGTCGGGGTCGAGGGCCAGCGTCGCCTCAAGGGCGCCAGCGTGCTCTGCGTGGGCACCGGCGGCCTGGGCAGCCCCCTGCTGCTCTACCTGGCAGCGGCCGGCGTCGGCCGCATCGGCATCGTCGACTTCGACGTCGTGGACGAGTCCAATCTTCAGCGGCAGATCATCCACGGCACGAACACCGTGGGCCGCCCGAAGCTGGAGAGCGCGCAGGCGCGCATCCTGGACATCAACCCACGCTGCCAGGTGGACCTCTACCCGGTCGCGCTGACCAGCGAGAACGCCCTCGAGATCCTGGCGCCCTATGACGTCGTCGTGGACGGGACGGACAATTTTCCCACCCGCTACCTGGTCAACGACGCCTGCGTGATGCTGGGCAAGCCCAACGTCTATGGCTCGATCTTCAAGTTCGAGGGGCAGGCCAGCGTCTTCAACTACCAGGACGGGCCGAACTACCGCGACCTCTACCCGGAGCCGCCCCCGCCGGGGCTGGTGCCCTCCTGCGCCGAGGGCGGCGTGCTCGGCATCCTGCCCGGCGTCATCGGCTGCATCCAGGCCACCGAGACCATCAAGATCCTCCTCGGCAAGGGCACGACGCTGTCGGGCCGACTGCTGCTCTACGACGCGCTGAACATGCGCTTCCGCGAGCTGAAGGTGCGGCGGGACCCGGACTCCCCCAAGATCACGCAGCTCATCGACTATTTGCAGTTCTGCGGCGTGCCTCACGCGGGTGAGGGCGCGCGACCGGAGGAGACCATGGAAGGCTTCCGCAGGATGTCCGTGACCGAGATCAAGGCGAAGATGGACGGCGGCTGGCGCCCCTACGTGCTCGACGTCCGCAAGCCGCACGAGGCGGCGATCGCCCGCCTCGCCTTCGCCGATCGGCTGCAGCCGCACGAGGACGTCGCCCAGATCGCCAGCGAGCTGCCGCGCGACCGCGAGATCGTCCTCCACTGCAAGGCTGGCGCCCGCTCGGCGAAGGCCGCCGCCACCCTCGTCGAGCTCGGGTTCACGAACCTGATCAACATGGAGGGCGGGATCACCGCCTGGAGTCGAGAGATCGACCCGAGCATCCCCACCTATTGACGCTCCGGGGTATACTCCCGCCATGGCTGCGCTGGCGCTGCGGGCGGAGACTCCCGCGACCTATCAGGACCTGATGAGCCTCCCCGACCACGTCGTCGGGGAGATCCTCTGCGGCGTGCTGCACGTCAGCCCTCGCCCGGCGAGCGCGCATGCGCTGGCCAGCAGCGGGCTGGGAATCGAGATCGGAAGCCCCTTCATGCGCGGCCGCGGCGGCCCGGGGGGCTGGTGGATCCTCGACGAGCCCGAGCTGCACCTGGGCGATGAGGTCATGGTCCCCGATCTCGCCGGCTGGCGGCGGGAGCGTATGGCGCAGGTCCCCGAGGTCCCCTACTTCACGCTCGCCCCGGACTGGATCTGCGAGGTCCTCTCCCCGAGCACGGCGCGCGTGGACCGCATCGTGAAGATGTCGCTCTACGCCCGGCACGGCGTGAGCCACGCCTGGCTGGTAGACCCGCTGGCGCGGACGCTGGAGGTCTATCGCCGCCACGAGGACGCCTGGCTCTTTCTGGGCGGCTTCAGCGACGACCAGAAGGTGCGCGCCGAGCCCTTCGACGCGGCCGAGATCTGCCTCGGCGACCTCTGGGCGGGGCCCGCCGCTCCCTGATGGCCCGGACCCGGAGAGCCCGAAGATGTGCTAGTATCGGCGGCTCTGCAAGGGAGTCCCCGACATGGCCCGTCTACGCACCCGTCAGAAGCTCGCCATCGCGTCCTGGAGCGCGCCGATGGAGGGCAACATCTACGGCAAGCTCTCGCTGGACGTGACGCAGGCGCTGGCCTACCTGGAGCACGTCCGCGAGAAGACCGGGACGAAGGTGACGCTGACCCACCTGGTGGGCAAGGCCGCGGGCCATGTGCTCAAGCAGGCGCCCAGCCTGAACGGGCGCATCGCGCTCGGGACCTACACGCCGTTCGAGACCGCCGACGTCGCCTTCCTGGTCAACCTGGAGGGCGGCAACGATCTGGCCAAAGCCAAGGTCTGCAATGCCGATCAGAAGAGCGTCGCCGAGATCGCGGGCGAGCTGAACGCGCTGGCGAACCGGCTCCGCAAGGGCGAAGACGAGGGCTTCAAGAAGGCCCAGGGCCCGCTCAAGCTGCTCCCCACCTGGCTCATCCGCCCGCTGGTCCACATCTCCGGCTGGCTGGCCAGCGGCCTCGGCATCAACCTGCCGATGTTCGGCCTGGAGGCCTTCCCCTTCGGAGCCTGCATCATCACCAGCGTCGGCATGTTCGGCATCGACGAGGCCTATGCGCCCCCTACGCCCTGGGCGCGCGTCCCGGTCTACCTGCTGGTTGGTGCCGTGCGCGACCAGGCCGTCGTCGTCGACGGCGCTGTGGTGGTGCGCCCCATGCTCACCGTCACCGCCACCATCGACCACCGCTTCATCGACGGCGCGCAGCTCGGCACCCTGGCCAAGGTGCTGCGCGAGGTCATCGAGAACCCCTGGAAGCTCGACGGGCTGCAGGGTCGGCCGCAGAGCTGAGCCGCCGCTGACCCTTCAGCCGAGGATCGCCGCCCAGGCACGCCGGATCTCCGGCTCGTCCAGGTCCTTGCCCAGGATCACCAGGGTCGATCGCAGGGGCAGCGCTCCCGGGCCGGGCCCCAGCTCCAGCCACTGGTAGACGGCGTGGACGACCACGGGTCGCTCCTGCCCTGTGGCGCGGAGGATCCCCTTCATCCGCCAGATCTCCCAGGTCTTGCGGCTGGCGACGAACTGCAGGAAGAGCTTGAGCCGCGGCAGGTCCACCGCGCCGGCCTCCAGCACGACCGCGCCGCGCCCCTCGCTGTGCGCGGCCTCCAGCGACCAACGGGCCGGATCCCCCGTGCCCAGGTCGAGCAGCGGGCCGAGCTCCCCTTCGCCGCGGATCGTGGCGCGCAGCCGGGCCAGCGGCGCCAGCTCCCCCGCCACGCGCTCCGCCTCCCGGAGCTCCGCCGCGCTCGCCTGGTCCGCGTGGTTGAGCAGCACCAGATCGGCCCCGGCGAGCTGCGCCCGCGCCTCCGGATGGCGCGCGACCTGCTCCACCAGCCGGGCGGCGTGGGCCACCGTGATCACGCCGTCCAGACGGGTCCGCGCCGCCAGCGTGGGGTCGAGCAGGAAGGTCTGGGCCACCGGCCCGGGGCTGGCCAGGCCGCTGGTCTCGACCAGGACGCGATCGAAGCGGATGGGACGGAAGAAGCGCTCCCGCCGCGCCAGCAGATCGAGGACGCTGACGCGCAGATCCTCGCGCACGACGCAGCAGACGCAGCCGTCGCTCAGCGAGACGACGTTGTCCTCGGCGCCCACCACCAGCCGCCCGTCCAGATCGACGCTGCCGAATTCGTTGACCACCACCGCGACGCGCCCGGCGGCGGGGTCACCGATGATCCGGTTGAGCAGCGTGGTCTTCCCGGCCCCGAGGAAGCCGGTGATGACGGTGACGGGGATCAGCGGCGCGGCCTACAGGTAGCCCAGCTTCTCCAGCATCGCCTCGGTCTCGGGATCCAGGCCCGCGGCCTTGATCTCGTCAATCGCCTTGACGAAGCTCTCCTGCTCGGCGGGGAAGGCGCGGTTGCCGGCGTCCAGCACGCCGACGGCGCCCATGGTGTCCTTGGCGGCCCGAAGTTTGTCGGCCAGCGAGCGGTAGAGGGCCGCCGTGATCTGCGTGGGGTAGGTCCCCTTCAGGCGGTCGATGGCGTCCAGCACGTCGTCGCCCTTGCCCGAGCGCGCCAGCGCGTCCAGGCGGATGACCTCGAAGCGCCAGGCCTTCGCCGGGTCTCCGGAGATCTGCGCGTCCTTGAGCGCGGTGTCCACGCTGGTCAGGGCCGCGGCGAAGTCACCCTTGTCGAGCGCCGCCTGCGCCTCGCGCTGACGATCCTCCACCGATGGCCCACCGCAGGCGGACGAACAGATGAGCAGCAGAGCAGCGAGGGCGACACGAAGACCGGACATCGGCTGACCTCCCGAGGGGCGGATTGGAGTAGCACGTCCGCCGCAGGTGCATATATGTTGACCCGCTTCCGAGGGCACGTCTACGTGATCGCGCGCTGGCTACGAACCCTGCTCCCCTTCGCCCTGCTGCTGGATTCAGCCCCGGCAAGCGCCTATATTGGCCCCGGAGCTGGTTTTGCCTTCGCGGGCTCGCTGGTTGTGCTGGTGGGAGCCATCCTCCTGGCCCTCGCCACGATCCTGCTCTGGCCGTTTACCTACGTCATCAAGATGATCCGCGTAGGAAACCCCTTCAAGGCCGCGCTGGCGAAGCGGGTGGTGATCATCGGGCTCGACGGGATGGATCCCGGGCTGACGACGAAGCTCATGCGCGAGGGCAAGCTGCCCAACTTCGAGAAGCTCGCCGCAAAGGGCGTCTTCCGGCCGCTCGACACCAGCAACCCCTCGATGTCGCCCGTCGCCTGGTCCTCGTTCACCACGGGCGTGGACCCGAGCCGCCACGGAATCTACGACTTCTTGACGCGCGACCCCTGCACCTACGCCCCCCTGCTGTCCAGCACCGACATCCGCAACGCCGAGAAGGTGCTGAACATCGGGAAGTACATGATCCCGCTGGAGAAGCCCAAGATCAAGCTGCTCCAGAAGAGCCAGGCCTTCTGGAAGCTGCTCGGCGAGCGGCACATCCCCTCGATCATCCAGCGCGTGCCGATCACCTTCCCGCCCGTGCCCTTCCGCGGCCTGCTGCTGAGCGGGATGTGCGTGCCGGACCTGCGCGGCAGCCAGGGCACGTTCAGCTTCTTCTCCACCGAGAACCGTTCTGGGCAGGCGGCGTTCACCGGCGGCGAGCAGACCGTGCTGCGCCGCAAGGGCGACGTCATCCGCAGCCGCATCGTCGGCCCGGACAATTCCATGGTCAAAGGCGGCTACCGCATGACCCTCCCGTTCACCCTGACCCTCCGCAAGGACGGCTCGGGCGCGCGGCTGGAGGTCGAGGGCGCCGAGCCGGTGGAGCTCGCGCTGAAGGTCTACTCGGAATGGGTGCAGCTGACCTTCAAGGCCGGGCTGGGCGTCAACGTCTCGGGGATCGCCCGCTTCTACCTGGTCTCGGTCGCGCCCGAGGTCAGCCTGTACATGACGCCGATCCACATCGACCCGGAGAACCCGGCGATGCCGATCAGCCATCCGCAGGTATACAGTGTATATCTGGCGAAGAAGCTCGGCTCCTTCGCGACGCTGGGCCTCGCCGAGGACACCTGGGCGCTCAACGAGCGCGTCATCGACGAGGGCGCCTTCTTCGACCAGGCCATGCTCTACTGCCAGGAGCGTGAGGCCATGCTCTGGGACGCGCTGGAGCGCACGAAGAAGGGCCTGGTAACGACCGTCTTCGACACCACGGACCGTGTCCAGCACATGTTCTACCGCTACCTGGACCCCACGCACCCGGCCAACGCCGACAAGGAGAGCACCGCCTACGCGGACGCGATCCCGCGGGTCTACGCGCACATGGACGCGCTGCTCGGCAAGGTCATGGCCCGGATCGAGGGCACCGACACCCTGCTCATGGTGATGAGCGATCACGGCTTCACCAACTTCCGCCGCGGCGTGAACCTGAACACCTGGCTGCGCGACCAGGGCTACCTGACCCTCAAGGACGGCGCGACCACCAGCGGAGACTGGTTCGAGCAGGTGGACTGGAGCCGCACGAAGGCCTTCAGCCTGGGGCTCACGGGCCTGTTCATCAACCGAAAGGGGCGTGAGAAGTCCGGGATCGTCGGCGAGGGCGAGGAGTACAAAGCGTTAGCCCCCGAGCTCAAGGAGAAGCTGGAGCAGCTCGTAGACCCGGAGAACGGCGTGCGCTGCATCCGCAAGGCGGAGATCGCCGTGGCCGTCACCGACGGGCCCTATCGGCTGGACGCGCCGGACATCCTGGTCGGCTACGAGGGCGGCTACCGCCACTCCTGGGAGTGCGCGACGGGCGCCGTGACGCCGGAGATCTTCAAGGACAACACGAAGAGCTGGTCGGGCGACCACTGCGTGGACCCCAGCATCGTGCCCGGGATCTTCTTCTGCAACCGGCCTATCCGCGAGGACGCGCCGCACATCATGGACATCCCCTACTCCTGCCTCAAGGTGTTCGGCGTCACGCCGCCGAAGTACATGCAGGGCCGGATGCTCTTCGCCGACGCGACCGCGGCCGCCACCGTCAGCGGCCCCCTCGATCCCCATCGCCTCTCGCAGTCCGGCGCCGCGCCCGGCGCGCGCATCTTCCCGGAGGGCCCCGCCCATGCGCGCTGAGCCGCTCCTGCTCCTGGCCGGCCTCGGGCTGGCCTCCTGCGACCCCGCTCCGCCGAGCGGTCCCGGCGTCTTCGTGCTCGGCGTGGACGGCATGGACCCGGAGATCGTGAGCCGAATGATCGGCGAGGGCAAGCTGCCCAACCTGGCGAAGCTGAGCCGCGAGGGCGGCTTTCAGAGCCTGGCCACCTCGACGCCGCCGCAGAGCCCGGTGGCGTGGTCCACCTTCGTCACCGGCATGGACCCGGGCGGCCACGGCGTCTTCGACTTCATCCATCGCGACCCGAAGACCTATATGCCCGTCAGCTCGGCCACCGCGCCGGTGCACGACGTGGGCTCGGCCCTCGAGCTCTTCGGCTGGTACCTGCCGCTCGGCGGTGACCCCGTCCTGAACAACCGCAGCGGCACCCCCTGGTGGGACGTGCTGCACGCGGCGGGCGTGGACGTCGAGGCCTACCGCGTGCCGGGCAACTACCCTCCCCCCAGCTCCGACGCCGAGGTGCTCTCCGGCATGGGCACGGTGGACATGCGCGGCGGGTATGGCGTCTACACCTGGTACACGGACGTCGCGGTCGAAGGAAAGGGCGATCTGAAGGGTGATATTCAGCTGGTCAGCGTGCAGGACTACGATCTGGACGGCACGCCGGACACGGTCACGGCCACGCTGAAGGGAGCGCCCGACATCTTCCACCTGCCGCCTGGAAAGATCCCCGGCGAGAGCGACTATCTGACCGTGCCCGTGACGATCTCCATCGATCCCGACAGCGACGTGGCGCTGATCCGCGCCGGAGACGCGAGCGCGGTGCTCGAGCCCGGCGAGTGGTCGCCCTGGCTCACCGTCGCCTTCGACGCCCTCCCCTGGGGGATGATGCCGCTGGAGGGCAATGTACGCTTCTATGTGCGCCAGCTCCGCCCCCACCTCGAGGTCTACGCCAGCCCGGTGAACCTCTCGGCGAAGAACCCGGCCCAGCCCATCTCCAGCCCGGATGACTTCGCGACCGAGCTCTACGACAGGATCGGGCACTACTACACGCAGGGGATGCCAGAGGAGACCAACGCGCTCAAGGATCGCATCTTCAGCGATGACGACTACGAGAGCCAGGTCAACCAGGTCCAGATGGACGCCGAGCGGATGCTCGAGCTGGCCCTCGACCGTTATGGGCCTGGCGACGCCACCTTCTTCTACCTGTCCGACGTCGATCTCCAGTGTCACATGTTGTGGCGCCTGGGTGACCCCAAGTACCCCGACGCCCCGCCGCACCCGGCCTATGAGCCCGAGGCGGCCGTCGAGCACGCCGACGACATCGAGGGCTACTACAAGGACGTGGACCGCCTGCTCGGTCAGGTCCAGGGGCGCCTGCCCGAGGAGACGCTGCTCATCGTCATGAGCGACCACGGGTTTCAGCCCTACACCCGCGAGGTCCACCTCAACGCCTGGCTGCGCGACCAGGGCTACCTGGTGTTGAAGGACGGCAAGAAGACGGGGAAGATCCTCCTGGGTGACGTGGACTGGTCGAAGACGCGCGCCTACGGGCTCGGCTTCAACGGCCTCTACCTGAACCTGGCCGGTCGCGAGGCCGAGGGCATCGTGCAGCCGGCCGAGGCCGACGCGCTCGCCGCCGAGCTGAAGGCGGCCCTGCTGGCGTTCTCCGACCCTCAGAGCGGCGCGGCCGTGGTCAAGCGGGTTGACCGGGCCAGCGAGGTCTACCACGGCGCCCGCGTCGCAGAGGCGCCCGACCTCGTCGTCGGCTACGATCGTGGCTACGGCTGCTCCGACGAGTCCACGCTGGGCGAGATCACCGAGCTCACCCTCGAGGACAACACCAGCCGCTGGTCGGGCAACCACCTCATGGCGCCGGAGGTCGTGCCCGGGGTGCTGCTCGCGAACCGGGCCATCCCGGGCGAGGGCTACGATCTCGCGGACATCACCGCCACGCTCATCGCCTGGTACGGGCTCAGCGCCCCCGCCGGCCTGACCGGACAGCCCATCTTCACGCCTTGAATCGAAGGTCTCGAGCCCTGGAGGACACCATGTTCGGCCTCGGAAAGAACGTCAGCGTCAAGATCGACAAGGACCTCTACGGCCGCCTCACCAAGGTCGCGGACGTGGCGGGCTACGCCACCGTCGAGGAGTTCATCCAGCACATCCTGGAGAAGGAGATGCTGCACTTCGAGAGCTCCAAGAGCGATGACGACATCCGCGCCAAGCTCAAGGGCCTGGGCTACATCAGCTAGTTTCAGGGAGCAGGATGCGCGCCTTCAACGCCATCAGCACGACCATCTTCGACGTCCTCCTGGCGCCGCTGGGGCACCGCTGGGCTGCCTTGGATCTGCTGCTCTGGCCGGTGCTCGCCGGCGTCGTGGCGCTCCTGGTCTACAAGAAGATCAGCAACCAGAAGGGCATCAGCGCCGCCAAGAACGCGATCACGGTGCACCTGCTCGAGGTGCTGCTGTTCAAGGACGACCTGGGCGTCGTGCTGAGCAGCACGGCCAAGGCCCTGTGGAAGAACCTGGTCTATGTGGGCCACAACATCCTGCCGATGGTGGTGATGTTCGCGCCGATGACCGCCATCCTGGTGCAGCTCGTCTCGCAGTACGCCTACGCGCCGCTCAGCCTCGACGACCGGCCGCTGCTGATCGTCAAGCTCGACCCCGAGGTGGGCGGCGTCACGCCCCGCGACCTGAAGCTGACCCTGCCCCCCGGGGTGGAGGTCGACGCGGGGCCCGTGCGCACGGCGGACGGCGAGGTCGCCTGGCGGCTGGCGCCGCAGGCCGAGGGGGACTTCGAGCTGCAGGTCCACGCCGGTGGAGCCGTCGAGACCAAGCTGCTCAGCGTCGGCGGCGAGCCTCGCAAGGTCAGCGTGCTGCGCACGAAGAGCTGGGAGGCGCTGCTCTACCCGGCCGAGCTGGTGCCCGAGGCCAGCTCCCCCATCTACAGCCTCACGCTCGACCACCCGGAGCGCGCCCTCGATCCCTTCCCGAGCGGTGAAGGCGGCATCCTGCTCTGGTTCTTCGGCTTCAGCCTGTTGAGCGGCTTCCTGCTCAAGGACCGCTTCGGCGTGACCCTGTAGCTCCCCTCCTCGAGAGAGACCCCGATGTTCGCGTCTTTCCAGAAGTACCTCCGCGAGCGCAAGTACGGCACCCCCATCGTCATCGTCTCTGGCCTGCCGCGCTCCGGTACGTCGATGATGATGAAGATGCTGGATGGCGCAGGGCTGCCCATCATGACCGACCAGATCCGCCAGGCGGACGTGGACAACCCGAAGGGCTACTACGAGTACGAGCGCGTCAAGGACCTGGAGAAAGAGAAGGAAGCGGGCCAGGATCGCGCCTGGGTGCGCGAGGGCCGGGGCAAGGTGCTCAAGGTCATCTCCTTCCTCCTGAAGAGCCTGCCGGACGAGAACTTCTACCGCATCGTGTTCATGCGCCGAGACCTCGACGAGGTCCTGGCCAGCCAGAACAAGATGCTGGTGCATCGCGGCGAAGAGAACCCCGCCGACGACAAGACCATGACCGAGGCCTACCTGAACCACCTCGCCGCCGTGCGCATCATGGTGCGCAAGCGGCCGAACATGGAGATCATGGAGGTCTTCTACGATCAGGCCATCGCCAACCCGCGGGCCACGGCGGAGGCCATCAACACCTTCCTGGGCGGCGAGCTGAACGTGGGCGCGATGGTCAGCGCCATCGACGCCGAGCTCTACAGAAACCGCAAGGGCAAGACGGTCTAGCTCGGAGCCGTTATGGGGCTGCGCAACAAGGGCGATCGGATGAGCTCTCTGGTGCGCAACCTGCTGCTGTTGGCCCTCTGTGTCGGCGGGATCGCGCTGGCCGCGCGCAAGACCCGGACGGCGGAGCCCGCGCCCGCCCCGGCGACCGCCGCGCCCGTCGTAGACCTGCAGGTCGTGGAGAGCGCGCCGACCGCGCCCGCCGCGCCGACCGCGCCGCCCCTCTTCCCCGATGGCCTGCCGGTCGCCGTCCAGAAGACCCCGGAGAAGGTCGCCAGCCTCTCCGCGCAGGCCTGCAACGCCTGCCATGTCCAGGCCCACGAGGACTGGGCCAAGGGCCCGCACGCCAACGCCTGGCGCTCGCCCACCTACCAGAAGGCGGTCGAGCGCGCCGGGAACACCACGTCGTGCAAGGGCTGCCACCTCCCGCTGGCCAACCAGCACCCGCGCCTGGCGGTGGGCTACCTCGACGGGCAGATGAGCCGCCCGGACCTGCAGCCAAACCCGCTGTGGGACGCCACGCTGATGAGCGAGGGCGTCACCTGCGCCGCCTGCCATGTGCGCGACGGCCTGATCATCGGCACGCGCGCCGCGCCGGACGCGCCCCATCCCGTCGCCGTCTCCGCCGAGCTCGGCAGCTCCGAGCTGTGCGCGACCTGCCACCAGCTCACCTGGCCTGGCGCGGATCGCGCCTTCTACGACACCTATGGCGAGTGGAAGGCCAGCGCCTACGCGACGGCCGGCGTGCAGTGTCAGGACTGCCACATGCCGCCCACGCCGGGCCTCGCGGTGGCCACCCGCTTCGCCGCCACCCCGAGCCACGCCTTCCCCGCCGATCCCGCGCGCGCCCTCTCCGTCCTGCTGACCCTGGACGCCGCGGAGATCCAGCGTGGCCAGCCGTGGAAGGCGGTCATGCGGCTCCAGAACACGGGCGCCGGCCACCACATCCCCACCGGCTCGCCCTTCGTCGGCTACACCGTCGAGGCCGCCCTGCTGGACGCCGACGGCAAGCCCCTGGCCGAGCCCTGGAAGGTCACGCTGGCGCGCACCGTCACGCCCGACGCGCCCTGGACCACGCTCAGCGACAACCGCCTCGCGGCCGGCGAGGAGCGCGCCGAGGAGCACAGCTTCGTCATCGACCAGAAGAAGAAGGCCGGAGCCGCCACCTTACGCGTTGCGCTCTACCGGTCTGGCGTCCCGACGCCGCTGCGCGTCCTGCAGGAGCTCCCGCTCTCCGTCTACTGATCCATCAGGCACCCCACGGTGCCTCCGAACGCGCTACCATGTCGCCTCAGGAGTCCCACCCATGATCCGCTACAGCGCCCGCACGGACGTGGGCAAGCGTCGCCAGCACAATGAGGACGCCATGCTCGCCGACGCGGAGCGGGGCCTCTTCGTCGTCGCCGACGGCGTCGGGGGTCGCGCGGCGGGCGAGGTGGCCAGCGCGCTGACCATCGGCATCTTCCGAGAGTGTTCGGACGAGCTGTTCGCCGCCGTGAGCAATTACGCGGCGCGCCCAGAGTGGGCGACGCGCAACCAGGTGCTGGATCTGCTCAACGACGTCTGCCAGCGGGCCAGCCGCCGCGTCTTCGACGAGGCCGAGGCGCGCGGTCAGAAGGGGATGACCACCACGCTGGTCGCCGCCCTGGTCGGCGGCGGCGCCGTCTTCCTCGCCCACGCCGGCGACAGCCGCGCCTACCTCCTCCGCGACGGCGTGATGCGCCAGCTCACCGAGGACCACTCGATGGTCAACGAGCTTGTGCGCATCGGCCAGATGACCCCGGAGGAGGCGCGGAAGTCCAGCTACCGGCACGTCATCACCCGCGCCATCGGGCTCTACCCGACGGTGCAGGCCGACCTGATGAGCATCGAGGTGCTGCCCGGCGACCGCCTGCTGCTCGCGTCGGACGGGCTCACCGATCCGGTGCCCAAGAAGGCGATCCAGCGCATCGCCAGCGAGGGCGACGTCGAGGCGGTGGTGAACAACCTCATCGCCGCGTCGCTGGAGCGGGGCGCCCCCGACAACGTCACCGTCCTGGTGGTAGACCCCGAGGCCAGCCCACAGTACGAGGCCGCCCGCGCCCGCGCTCAGGTCATGGAGGAGCTCTTCCTCTTCCGCGATCTGCCCTTTCACGCCCGGCTCCGCGTGTCGACCATCTGCGAGGAGCTCTTCTTCACGCCTGGCCAGACCCTGGTGGCCGAGGCCACCCTGGGCGACGCGATGTACGTCATCGTCCAGGGCGAGGTCGGGGTCAGCCACAACGCCATCGAGCTGGCCTGCCTCGGCCCCGGCGAACACTTCGGCGAGATGTCGCTGGTCGACCAGCAGCCGCGCTCGGCGACGGTCACCGGCATCTCCTTCGGCTCGGCCATCGTCATCCGCCGCGAGCACCTGCAAGAGTTCTGCCGACGCGAGCCGGAGCTGGGCGTGCAGATCTCCTGGAAGCTGCTGGCCACCCTCGGGCAGCGACTCCGCGAGGCCAACGCCCGCGCCACCGCCCGGTCGCAACCCCCGGTGGACTGAGCCCTGTCTCGCGGACGAAAGCTGGCGTATACCGCCCTTGTCTTCGCGATCTTCCTCCTGCTGCTCGAGGGCGTCCTCAGCCTGATCTCGCCGCTGGCGCTCTGGCTGCGCCAGGAGCGGCTGCCGCCCGGCGAGGGCCGCGTCATCGCCTGCCTGGGCGACTCGGTCACGTTCGGGTTCGGGCTGCCGCGGGACGAGGCCTGGCCCGCCGCGCTGCAGCGCTGGCTGGACGCGCGGGCGCTGGACCTGAAGGTCGTCAACCGCGCCGCCGGCGGCTCCAAGGTCGGCCACGTCGCCGCGCGGGACGCCGCCTGGCTGGCGAAGCTCCCGCCAAAGAGCCGCCCGCTGGTGCTGTTGATGGTCGGCCACAACGACCTGCTCGCCTGGGGCGGCATGGGCGGCGCCCGCGGCGGCATGCCCGCTCCCCCCGGAGAGCCCGCCTGGGAGTCAAGGATCTTCCGCCTGCTTCAATGGATGCGCGGGATGGTCGTCCGAGAGCTGCCCAGCGAGCGCATCGCGGCCGAGGACGTGGCCCTCTTCGCCGAGCAGGTCCGCCTGGTGGCGCGGGCGTCGCGGGGGCGCGGCGGAGAGCTCGCGCTGCTGACCTATGTGGTGCCGGGACGCGCGCCGGCGGGGGCCGATCCACAGTGGGCGGCCGTGCTGGCGGCGAAGCGAGAGCACCAGCTCGCCATCAACGATCTGCTGCGTCAGGTCGCCGCCTCCGAGCAGCTCCCCCTCCTCGATCTCGCCCGCGGGGTCCCGGTCTCGGACACCTGGGACCCCGACCTCTTCCTGGACGACATCCACCTGACGCCGGAGGGAGGACGCCGGGTCGCCGAGGCGGTGGGCGGCTGGCTGCTGGTCGAGGGCAGGCTCGGCCCCTGAGGCCCGCCGGGCCAGCCCTCAGCTCAGGATGAAGTAGAGCCGCTCGCTGACGCGGTAGACGGTGCCCTGCTGAAGACCCGAGGTGCGCTCGCCCTCGTCCACCAGCGTCCAGCCCGCGCTGCCTTGCAGACGACGCTCCAAGGACGCGCCGCGCGCCACCCGCGCCGCGCCATCCGCGGACGGCTCCAGGACCAGGGCCGCGCCCTCCACCGAGGGCACGGGAGCGCCGCCAACGTCGAAGGCGACGCTCCCCGGCCAGAAGGGGCGACGCGCGGACGCCAGGCGCGCGAGGCCGAGCAGCTTCGCCCGCCTCAGACCTGGCTCGGAGGAGGCGAGGCGCACGCCCAGCTCCGGCGAGAACCGCGGCGCGCGCCGCATCCCCAGCGCGCCCAGCGCCAGCCCCGCCAGCGCCACCGTCAACAGAACGCCGGGACCGCGGCAGAGCAGCAGGTTCTGGCCGATCACGCGGTAGGTCACCGGCACCGTGGCCATCAGCTCCCCGCCCCGCGCGTCGCGCTGCACGAAGCGCACGGAGAGCGGCTCCTCGTCCGCCCCCGGCGCGTCGCCGCAGCAGGCCGGAGCGTACCCACAGACCTGCCAGCGCAGCACCGCGGCGCCCGGCTCCTGCCCCGGCGCGGGCGAGCACACCAGGGTGATCGCCCCCGACGGCGCGGTGGGCAGACACAGCAGATCGAGCTGGGAGGCGCGCGCTGAGCCGGAGACGTCGATCTCCGCGCAGCGCTGGGTCATCGACGATTCGCTCTCCCAGGTGCCGAGGTCCACCGCGATCGGGCTCGGCAGCAGGACCGGGGCCAGCGCGCCCTCCACCCAGGTCGTCAGGTCCGCGCGCAGCTCGAAGTCCTCGCCGCGCAGCCGAACGCTTCCGTGAACCTGCCCTTCCGGCCCGGGAGGCGTCCAGCGCCCCCCCCAACGTCCGTCCTCGAGCAGGCTGAAGGGCACGTTCGAGCCGCCCAGCTCCGCCCGCGCCTCGAGGCCAGCGCCCAGCACGGCCTGGGGCGCCTCGACCCGGACCCCGTCCCGCTCCAGCCAGGCCCAGAGCGCCAGCGGCACGCCGGCCGGCGCCTCCTCGGGGATCGTCACCGCGAGCCGCAGCCCGGGCTCGGGCAGCGCGTAAGCCAGCCGCCCCGCCCGAAAGAGCGCGCGCCCGATGGCCTCCCGGTTCAGATCGGCGCGCTGCAGATCCCAGTCCGAGGCCGCGAGCGCCTCCGCCGCGCTCCCCTCCCCCAGCGCCACCCAGGAGATCCCGGTCTGGGGCGCGCTCGGGAGGGCCGCCCGCAGCTCGGCGCCGCTGAGCCCGCCCGCCAGCTCGCCGTGCGCGACGATGACGAGCAGATGTCGCTCCCGCGGGCTCGTGGCGAAGACCGCCTGCGCCGCGTAGAGCGAGGGCGCCAGGTGGCCGCCGCGCACGGGCTCGAGCTGCGCGACGGCGCCCGGGTCGTCCAGGATGGTGGGCTGGCTCCGCGCGTCCTCGGCCAGGCCGATCACCGTCAGCCGCCCCTCCGCCGCCTCCACCGGGGCGAACAGCGCCGCCGCGCCCTCCTCCTGCGCGCGCCCCACAGGACCGCGCTCGACCTCGACCCGGTTGTCCAGGACCAGGACGATCTCCACGCCGGGCGCCGCCAGCGCCGCGACGATCCAGAGCAGGAGTCCCATGATCATGGACGCTCCCTATCCAGAGCGAGGTAGATCTGCCTCACGATGCCATCCCCCTGGAACCCGCCGAACCGCTTCGCCTCCGTCGAGATCGACTGGGAGGAGCCTCCTCCGCCCGCGCGCGTGGAGGTCGTGGAGGACGACACCCAGGGCGCGCTGAGCCGCAACGACAGCCCGGACATCCCGTTCACCTGGAGCGTCAACGCCTACCGCGGCTGCACGCACGCCTGCGCCTACTGCTACGCGCG
>CAZKWG010000012.1:0-28064 GCA_964556105.1 uncultured Enterobacterales bacterium
TGACCCTCGAGGCCAACCCCGGCTCGCTGGGCGAGCCGCAGGTGCGCGCCTGGCAGGCGGCGGGGGTCAACCGCGTCTCCGTCGGGATCCAGACCTTCAACCCTCGCTTCGCCCACCTGCTCAACCGCGGCCACACGGTCGCGCAGGCCAGAGCGCTGGGCGAGCTCGTGGCCGGCGCCGGCTTCCGAAGCTGGTCGGTGGACGTCATCTTCGCCCTCCCCGGCCAGAGCGCCGCCGACGTCGAGGAGGATCTGCGCGCCATCCTCGCGCTCGAGCCGCCGCACGTCTCGCTGTACGGCCTCACCTTCGAGCCCGGCACACCCTTCGGTCGGGCCGCGGAGCAGGGACGCATGCTCCCCCCCGACGCCGATCTCTGGCGGGCCCAGTACGACCGCGTCGTCGACACGCTCGAGGAGGGCGGCTGGGAGCGCTACGAGGTCTCCAACTTCGCGCGCCCCGGCCACCGCTCCGTGCACAACGAGGCGGTCTGGCGCGGCGGCCACTACGCCGGCCTCGGCCCCGGCGCGCACGGCTACGAGCCGAGCGGACACCGCACCGTGAACACCGCCGACGTCGCCGCCTGGCGCGACGCCTGGACCGCCTCGCGCGAGCTCCCCACGCGCGCAGAGGCCGCCATCGACCTCATCCTGAGCACGCTCCGCCATCGGGACGGCCTCTCCCTGGCCGAGCTCGCCGCCAGCACCGGCCACACCCTGCGCGCCGAGGTCCTCGCGCCGCTGCTCGCCCCTCCCGACCGCGCGCCGCGCCTCCTCGAGCGCCACGGCGAGCACCTGCGGCTGACGCGAGACGGGTTTCCGCTCGCCGATGGAGTCGTCTCCCGCGTGGTCGACGCGCTGAGCCTTCCCGGAGGGGCTTGACTGTCACCATGTTCAGGTGCGACAAGGTATCGCACCAGGCAGAGGCGACGACTTGACCCCAAAGAAGTCTCCCAGCGGTACGGCCGCGGGTCCATACATCCTGGAGCTGGACGAGGCACTCCTCAACGAGGCCGTCGCCGCCGTCGAGCAGCACACGAGCAAACGCCTCCGCCCTGCGAAAGAGCTGCCCACACGCGGGTTTCGGCCGCCCAGCGCTCAGCGCCCGCCCGAGCCCGAGGTCGAGATCGAGATCCCGGTGAGCGGCCCCGCCCCGGACACGTCCGAGCGCGAGGAGGAGTCCACGGAGGAGCCGGGCCTGGACCTGGGAAAGATGGCGGTGGAGTGGGACAAGCTGGTCGCCGAGCTCGGTCAGGTGCGGATGGAGCGCGACGCCGCGCGTCGGCAGGCGGAGACCGAGGCCCGCGAGCGCGCCCGCGTCGCCCAGCGGGTCAAGCGGCTCACCGAGCAGCTCGAGCAGGCTCAGGACGCCATCCACCGCGCGGAGGAGGCCCGTCGCAACGCCGAGCAGGAGACGGGCAAGGCGCGAGACGAGGTGCGCACCTCGCTCGAAGGCGTGACCCGGATGCGCGACCGGCTGCGCCGCGCCGAAGAAGAACAGAAGACCTTTGGACACGCGCCCGTGATCCTGGGCCTGCTCCCGGTCATCGAGAACCTGGAGCGCGCGGCCAATCACGCCGAATCGACGCCCGAGCGGGTCAGCGAGGGCCTGAAGATGATCCTCGACCAGCTCAACACGGCGCTGGCCAAGGTCGGCGTGCAACGCGTGGACGCCAGCACCGGTGTGCCCTTCCAACCCGCCCATCACGAAGCGGTGATTCACGTACCTTTGGCAGGCGTGACGCCCGGAACCGTCGCGGCGGAGCTTCAGCCCGGGTACACGCTGCATGGGCGCCTCATCCGCCCCGCGCGCGTCTCGGTCGCGGCCCCCGCCCCGGTCGAGCCGACCCCGCGAAAGGCCCGCGGCGCGGCGGAGGACGAGATCCTGGCGCTGTCCGACGATGTCTCGGTCCTTCCTACCGACGGCGGACCGGGCTCCCTCGAGGACGACCAGGACGAGCGTGAGCGTGACTCGAACTAGGAGCGGCCGTCGCGGGTGATTGCTCGCATGCGGCGCGGAGACGTGGGTTATGGCGAACGGAAGAACCATCGGTATCGATCTTGGCACCACCAACTCGTGCGTCTCCTACGTGGAGCACGGCGATCCGGTGGTGATCCCCAATGACGAGGGCAGCCGCACGACCCCCTCGGTCGTGGCGTTCATCGCCGGGGGAGAGCGCCTCGTCGGGCAGATCGCCCGAAGGCAGGCCGTCACCAACCCCACCCGCACCCTCTATGCCGTCAAGCGCCTCATCGGGCGCCGTTTCGACGACGCCGAGGTGCAGCGCACCCGCGGGCTGGTCCCCTTCCCCATCGCCGGCGCCGAGAACGGCGACGCCTGGGTGGAGGTGGACGGCGAGGTCTACGCGCCCGCCCAGATCAGCGCGATGGTGCTGGAGAAGATGAAGTCCGTCGCCGAGGCCTACCTGGGCGAGGAGGTCACGCAGGCCATCATCACGGTCCCCGCCTACTTCAACGACGCCCAACGTCAGGCCACGAAGGACGCGGGCCGAATCGCCGGCCTCGACGTCAAGCGCATCATCAACGAGCCCACCGCCGCCGCCCTGGCCTACGGCCTCGGCCGCCGCGAGCACGAGCGCATCGCCGTCTTCGACCTCGGCGGCGGCACCTTCGACATCTCCATCCTCGAGCTGGACAACGGCGTCTTCGTCGTCCGGGCGACCAACGGCGACACCTTCCTCGGCGGCGAGGACTTCGACAACCGCATCATCGAGCACCTGCTGGGCATCTTCCGCAAGCAGACGGGCATCGATCTGCGCCGCGACGCCGTCGCCATGCAGCGCGTCAAGGAGGCCAGCGAGAAGGCCAAGCATGAGCTGTCCACCTCCACCGAGACCGAGGTGAACCTCCCCTTCCTCACGGTCAGCGCCAGCGGCCCGCTCCACCTGGTCCACACGCTCACCCGCGCGACGATGGAGGGCCTCGTCGGAGACCTCGTCGACCGCGTCGCCGGCCCGTGCAAGCAGGCGCTGGAGGACGCCGGCCTCAAGGCCGCCGATCTCGACGCCGTGCTGCTGGTCGGCGGCATGACCCGCATGCCCCGCGTACAGCAGAAGGTGGCGGAGATCTTCGGCCGCCAGCCCGAGCGCGGCATCAACCCGGACGAGGTCGTCGCCATCGGCGCGGCCATTCAGGGCAGCGTGCTGACGGGCGAGGTCAAGGACATCCTGCTCCTGGACGTGACCCCGCTCACGCTGGGACTGGAGATCGCGGGCGGCCTGATGGAGCCGATCATCCCTCGAAACACGACCATTCCCTGTCGTAAGTCCAAGGTGTTCACCACCGCCCACGACAACCAGGACATGGTGCGCGTCCACATCGTCCAGGGCGAGCGCGACATGGCCAGCGACAACAAGTCGCTCGGCAAGCTGGAGATGCACGGGCTCCCGCCCGCGCCGCGCGGCGTGCCGGAGATCGAGGTCACCTTCGAGCTCGACGCCAACGGCATCATGCACGTTCGCGCCAAGGATCTCGGCACCGGCAAGGCGCAGAGCATGCGCATCGTCTCCGACGGCGGCCTGGACGACGTCGATGTAGACCGGATGCTGCGCGAGGCGGAGGTCTACCGGGCCGAGGACCGCATGCGGCGCGACCTGGCGGAGGCGAAGAACCAGCTCGAGGGCCTCATCTACAGCACCTCGCGCAGCGTCGAAGAGTTCGGCTCCATGCTCGTCGATCAGGACCGCGACGAGGTCCACTACGCCCTCGACACCGCCAACGAGGCGATGGAGACCATGGACCCCGCCCAGGTGCAGGAGGCCCACCGCGGCCTCATGTCGGCGGCCCAGCTCCTCGCCAACGCCATCTATGGGGGTCTGCGCGACACCATGGAGGAGGAGGTCTCGCGCGAGGAGCTGGTCGACGACGAGGCCCAGGGCGGATAGCCGGCCTTCGAGGAAACCGCCGTGGCCCGTCTCGACTACTACGCCGTGCTCGGGGTCGCCCGAGACGCGACCCCAGACGAGATCAAGAAGGCGTTTCGCCAGCTCGCGCTCCAATTCCACCCGGATCGCAACCCCGACGACGTGGACGCCGAGCGCCGCTTTCGGGAGGTCGCGGAGGCCTATCAGTGCCTCTCCGACCCCGACGAGCGCCTGCGCTACGACAAGCTCGGGCCCCTGTACCGCCCGGACGGCAAGCCCCCGACCCCGGAGGACGTCAACACCTTCGTCAAGGACGCCCTGGCCGGGCTCTTCGGGCGCCGAGGCGGTCAGGAGCGCGGCGAGGACCTGCGCTACACCTTGACGGTCACCCTCGAGGAGGTCGGCGCGGGCGGCGAGCGCGAGATCGACGTCAACCGGCGCGTCGGCTGCAAACGTTGCGACAGCTCTGGAGCCGACCCTGACGGCGGCCGCAAGACCTGCGAGCGCTGCGGCGGATCCGGCAAGTCCGCCGCGCGCTTCTCGCTGCGCAGCGAGTGCGCGGGCTGTGATGGCCGCGGCTTCACCACCCTCAAGCGGTGCTCGCGCTGCGGCGGCGAGGGGCGCCACGACCGCCTGGACACCCTGAAGGTGAAGATCCCCACGGGCGTCGCCACCGGCCAGAAGCTCAAGCTGCGCGGCAAGGGCAACGAGGGCCGCATGGACGGGGCCACCGGCGACCTCTTCGTCCTGGTGAGCGTCGCGGATCACGTCCTCTTTCGGAGGCGCGGCGACGACCTGCTCTGCGAGGCGCCCCTGCTGCTCACGGAGGCGGCGCTGGGCGTCGACCTCGCCGTGCCTACGCTCGAGGGGAGCACCATCATCCGCGTGCCGCCGGGGACGCCGTCCGGCAAGATCTTCCGCCTCGCTGGCCGTGGACTGCCCAACCTGGAGAGCCGACACAAGGGTGACCTGCACGTCAAGGTCAACGTCGAGGTGCCCACGGCCATCGGCGAGCGCGAGCGCGCCGCCCTCCTCGCCCTGGCCCAGGCCGTGCCGGCCTCCGCCCACCCTCAGCGCCGGGCCTGGGATGAACTGATCCGGGCGAGGCGTTGACCATGCAGCCAACCCGCCGAGCGGCTATAGCAGCCGGGTGCCTGGGAGGACCGTGACGCTCCGCCGCATCCCGCTCGCGCTCGCGCTCGTGCTGTCGCTCGCCACCTGCGCAGCGAAGAAGCCCGGCCTCAGCCCCCCGTCCGTCGTCGCCAGGGCCGAGGCGCAGGGGTCCGAGGATCGCGCCGCTGCCATCGCCGATCTCGAGCGCTACCTCGCCGGGACGCCCGAGCCAGAGGTCGCCCCCTGGGCCATGGTCTACGCGGGCGAGCAGCGGCGGCTCAACGGCGATCTGGAGAAGGCCCGCGCCTGGTTCGAGCGCGCGGCCGAGCGCTACCCCACCCACCAGCTCAAGCCCTCCGCGGTGCTGGGCATGGCCCTGGTGGACGCCACCCGCTCCCTCTCGGGAAACACGGCCGCGACCCTGGCCCTCGTGCCCGAGAACGGCGTCGTGCCCACCATGAACGCCGATCGTCACCGCCTCCTGGCCCGGCTGGCCTACGAGGAGGGCGAGCCGCGCGCCAAGGTCGACAGCCACGTCTCGAAGGCGCTGAGCTACGCCGAGGCCGATCCAGCCGTCGAGAAGCGTGTCCGGAGCGCGCTGGCCGACCTGATCGACCGCCCCGATGACGCCTCAGCGCCGGCCGCGGACGACGCGAGCAACGCCCTCAACGGCGTCCGCGGGGCCTTGAAGCGCCGAGACTTCGCCGCCGTCGCCACCCAGTCCGCCGCGCTGAGCGCGCGCTGGCCCGACAGCGAGGAGGCGAAGATCGCCGCCGCGCTGGCCCGCCGCGCCGCCGCGGGCGACCCCACGACCGCCGGTCGCGTCGGCGTGCTCCTGCCGCTCTCGGGCGAGTACGGCCCGCCGGGAACCGCCGTCAAGGAGGCGATCTCGCTGGCCAACGAGCGCGAGGGACGCCCGCTCGAGCTCCTCTTCATCGACACCGCCGGCAGCGCGGACAAGGCCGTCGCCGGCCTGGACCAGCTCGTGCTGGAGAAGGGCTGCATGGCCGTCATCGGCCCCCTGCTGCGCCCCGAGGTCGAGGCCGTCGGCGCCGCCGCCCAGCGCTACGAGATCCCGCTGATCGTGCTCTCCCAGCACCTCGAGCCCGATCAGCTCGGGGACTTCGTCTTCGGCGGCTTCCTCACCGTCCAGCAGCAGACGGACGCGCTGGTCGCCCACGCCTTCGACACGCGCGGGATCCAGAACTTCGCCGTGCTCTATCCAAAGAACACCTACGGCGAGAGCGCGCGGGCCGCCTTCCTGGCCTCGGTCACCGAGAAGGGCGGCCACGTCACCAAGGAGGTCGGCTACAACCCCGACGCCCGCGACTTCCTCGACGTCGCGCGCGAGCTCGGCGCCAAGCAGGACCGGGCGGGCGAGCTCTACCGGCTGCGCAAGGCGGCCGAGGCCCGCGGCGAGGACCCCTCGAAGGTCACCATCCCCCCGGCCGTGAACTTCGAGGCGGTGTTCATCCCCGACAACGCGCGCCGCTCCTCGCTCATCGCCAGCGCGCTCGCCTACGAGGAGTTCTCCGTCGGCACCTTCCGCCCCCGCTACGGCGAGGAGCCCATCGTGCTGCTCGGCCTCAATGGCTGGAACAGCCCGGATCTGGCCGAGGGCGGCAAGTACATGCGCGACGCCATCTTCGTGGACGCCTTCCTCCTGTCCGATCCCGGCGTGGACAGCTTCGTGGACGCCTTCCAGCGCGAGATGGACCGCAAGCCGATGGTCGTGGACGCGATGGCCTACGACGCCGCGCGCCTCGTCGCCGCCGCCACCAGGAAGGCCGGCTCGGACCGCGTCGCCCTGCGCCGGCTGCTCAGCGATGTGCGCATCGACGGCCCCGTCGCGCGCGGCGACCACTTCGACGCGGATCGCTCCCTGCAGCGCGATCTCGTCGTGCTCACCCTGGGCCCGCAGGGCATCGCCCCCGCCTCCGCCCCCGACGTCGCACCTCCGGACGCGCCGAAGCCCTGAGCGCCCAGCGGAGGCGCCGCGCTTCTCCCGCGCCCACGCTGTGCTACGCTCGGCAGGAGACAAGGGGAGCTTACCTCGCAGACCATGGCCGAAGACCCCGGTGAGTCGTTCGTCATCGAGACGCTGATCCGCGAAGCGGCGCGCGCGGGAGGCTACCGTCCGAGGCTGGGAGCTGGCGACGACGCCGCCTGGCTGCGGAGCGGCGAGGTGGTGACGACCGACACGATGGTGGAGGGCGTGCACTTCGACGCGCAGCTCTCGCCCGAAGATGTCGGGTGGAAGCTGGTCGCCGTCAACGCCTCGGACGTGGGCGCCATGGGCGCGCGCCCCACCTGGGCGCTGCTCAACCTCTGCCTCCCCCGGCCCCTCGACCGCGGCTGGGTGTCCGCCTTCGCCGCCGGCCTCGCCGCGGCGATGCGCGCCTGGGAGATCACGTTGGTGGGGGGCGACACGACGCGCAGCCCTGGCCCCGTCTTCGCCAGCCTGACCCTGGCGGGCCAGACCGACCAGCCCGTCACCCGCAGCGGCGCGCGCCCCGGCGACGCCATCTGGGTCACCGGCGCGCTCGGCGAGGCCGCCGCGGGCTTCCTCGGCGTCGACGGCCTGCGCCCGCCGAGCGGGCTCGCCTGGCTCCGGCGCCCCCACCCTCCCGTCGCCCTGGGCGCCAGCCTGGGCGAGCGCGGGCTGGTCACGGCGATGATGGACCTCTCGGACGGGCTCTCCATGGACCTGCCCCGCCTCTGCGCCGCCAGCGGCGTCGGCGCCCAGATCGACCCGGCGCGGCTCCCGCTCGGCCCGGCCCTGCGCGCGGCCCGCGCTCCCCTGCCCTACCAGGTCGCCTTCGGGGACGACTACCAGCTCCTCTTCACCGCCGACCCTGCGCGGGAGGACGCGCTGCGGACGACCGCGACCGGGCATGGGGTGGACCTCACGAAGATCGGCGTCGTCACTCTTGACCGATCCGTCAAACTGATGGGTCAGGACTGGCCGGCCCGCGCCTTCGCCCACTTCCAGGAGGAGCCTTCGCGGGCCGAGGCCGCGGCTGGAGCGGTCCCTTGAGCTTCTGGACCATCCTGGTGCTCAGCCTAGCGCTGCTGGCGACCTCGGCCACGCTCGCCTTCTTCGAGGGCCGACGGGCGCGCCGCCCGCGCAGGAGCCTCTCCGTCGCGCTGGAGCTCTCCCGGCTCGGGCTGGGGCTGGGCGTCACGACGCTGGCCATCTGGCGCGCGCCGGAGCTGAGCTGGTCGGTCCTCGCGCTGGTCCCGCTGGGGGTGGCCCTCTGCGAGGTCGTCCCCTGGCACCTGGGCGCCCGCTTCCGCGCCCCGCCCGAGCCGCCCGCCGAGGACGAGCCTCTGCGCGAGCTGCTCGACCAGGGCCGCGAGGCCGGCACCCTGCACGCCCTCGAGCACGAGGTCATCGAGCGGGTCCTCGCCTTCCCGGACCTCACCATCGGCCGCCTGATGACCCCGCGGCGCGAGATGTTCTCCATCGCCCTCGATCAGCCCTGGACGGCCCTCATCCGGTCGCTCAAAGAGGCGGGATACAGCCGCGTTCCCGTCTGGGAGGAGAGCCGCGAGAACTTCATCGGCGTGCTCCTGGTCAAGGATCTGCTCGCGGGCCAGATCCAGGCCAGCGCCGGGCTGGAGACCTCGAACCGCCAGCTCCGACGCCTGCTTCGCCCGCTCCGCTTCGTGCCCACCACCCGCCGTGCGGTGGACATGCTCGCCGAGCTGCGGGCGAACCGCACGCACATGGCCCTGGTCGTGGACGAGCACGGGACCGTCATCGGCCTCATCACCCTGGACGACCTGCTCCGCGAGCTGGTCGGCGAGCTGCCCGACGAGACGGACGACGACCCCGACCCGCTGGTCCGGCGGGTGGGCGACGGGAGCTGGCTGGTCAACGCCAGCATGGACGCCGAGGACTTCGCCGACCGCTTCGGCCTCAGCGTGCCCGCCGGCGAGTACCACACGGTGGGCGGCCTGGTGATCCATCAGCTCGGCGATCTGGCCCACCCCGGCGACCGGATCGTATGCCCGCCGGGGACGCTGACCGTGCGCCGCGTGGACGGGCGGCGGATCATCGAGCTGCTCCTGGAGATGCAGAGCCCTGCCGTCCCGCCGGAGGGCGCCCCATGAACGGGATCCTGCTCACAGCCGCGTCCCTCCTGGGCTTGCAGGCGCTGTTCACGGCGGCGGAGGTGGCGATCAGCGAGGCGGACCACGCCACCTTGAGCGGCCCCCGCGGCCGTCGCGCCCGCGCCCTCGCCGAGCACACCGGCCTGCTGCGCGCCACCTGCGGGCTCGGGCAGGCCGTGGGCGCCTGCGGGCTCGGCGCGCTGGCGGCGATGACCGGCCAGCGGATCGGGCTGCCGCTGCTCGGGCTGGTCTCGGTCCCCCTCTGTCTGCTCGCTGGCCGGCTGGGCGTCGGTCGGCTCGCCCGCGCCCACGCTGACCGCCTCGCCCCAGCGCTGGCGGCCCCCGTCGCGCTGCTCTCCCTCCCCCTCGCGCCGCTGGTCCGGCTGGTCGCCCGCGGGACCGGCGCGAACGGCGACGAGGCCCCCAGCGTGACCCGCGCCCAGATGGTCCAGCTCATCGGCTCGGCCGGGGCGGGCGCGCTGCGCGTAGAAGACCGGGGGATGATCGGGCGCATCTTCGCGCTGTCGGAGATGGTGGTGCGCGACGTCATGGTGCCGCTGAGCGCCGTGGACGCCCTGCCGCGCGAGACCACGCTGGCCGAGGCGGCGAAGCGCATGGTGGAGAGCGGCCACTCGCGCCTGCCGGTCTACAAGGACCGAATCGACCGCGTGGTCGGGCTGGTGCTGCACCAGGACCTGCTCGGCGAGACCGACTGGAGCGCGACCGTGGAGACCATCGCGCGCCCGGCCTTCTACGCGCCCCAGAACAAGCGGGTGGACCAGCTCTTCCCCGAGCTCCAGCGCTCCCGCCAGCGCCTGGCCGTGGTGGTGGACGAGTACGGCGGCGCCGTGGGGATCGTCACCGTCGAGGACCTGCTCGAGCAGATCGTCGGCGACATCAAGGACGAGTCGGACCGGACGGCCGGGAACGTGCGCGCCGGCGCCGGCCCAGGAGAGTGGTACGCCTCGGGGAGAGCGCCGCTCGACGAGCTGCACCGCGAGACCGGGCTGCGCCTGCCGGAGGGCGACTACGAGTCCGTGGCCGGCTACCTGCTCAGCGTGCTCGGCCGCGTGCCGCGCCCCGGGGAGCGGGTGACGGTGGACGGGTTCACGCTCACCGTCACGCGCGCCAGCGAGCGCGCCGTGCAGGAGCTCTCCGTGCGGGCGGTCCGAGAGGATCGACAACGCCCACCGGCCGGTCTACGCTAGGCGGATGCACAGCCTGCGTCTCGAAGCCGACTGGGACCCCCGCGAATCCTACCCCCTCAGCGAGCAGGAGCGCCGCACCGGCCGCGCCCGCATGGGCAGCCAGGTCTGGCGCAACCCGCGCCTCGTGCCCGTGCTGAACGCGCCCTCGCCCGACCCGGCCCCCGATGAGGTCGTGGTGCGCGTGCGGGCCTGCGGCGTCTGCGGCTCGGACACGCACTGCTACGAGACCGACCCGGACGGCTACATCCTCTTCTCCGGCCCCGTCGCCGCCCCCTGCGTGCTGGGGCACGAGTACGCGGGCGAGGTGGTGGCCAGGGGCGCCGCGGTGCGCAACCTCGCCGTGGGCGACCTCGTGACGGCCGAGGGGATGCTCTACTGCGGGGTCTGCGAGGCCTGCCGCAAGGGCCTGCCCAACCAGTGCCGCGCCCTGGACATGACCGGCTTCACGGCGCACGGCGCCTTCGCCGAGGCCATCCGCGTGCCCGAGCGATCCTGCTGGAAGATCGACCCCCTGGCTGAGGCGCTGGGCAGCGCCGACGCCGCCTGTGAGGCCGCCGCCCTCGTCGAGCCCGTCGCCTGCTCCTACAACGGCCTCTTCGTCGCCGGCGGCGGGATGCCGCCCGGCAGCCACGTCGCGGTCTTCGGCTGTGGCCCCATCGGGCTCGGCGCCATCGCGCTCGCCCGCGCGGCCGGCGGCGCGGCCATCCTCGCCTTCGACGTCTCCCCCGAGCGCCTCGCCGTGGCGCGGGCGATGGGCGCGGACCTGGCGCTGGACGTGCGCGCGCTGGCCAGGGAGGGACGGGGCGCCGCCGACGTCGTGCTGGAGCTCACCGCGGGCTGGGGCGCCGATCGCGTGGTCGAGGCCGCCGGCGCGGCGCACCAGACCATGCCCGAGATCGAGCGCTGCCTCGCCCCGGGGGGGAAGATGATCTACCTGGGCCGCACCGGGCTGCGCGCGCCCGTGCAGCTCGACGTGCTGGTCAGCGGCGCGTCCTCGATCTGCGGGGCGCGCGGCCACGCGGGCGGCGGCTGCTTCCCGAACCTGCTGCGGCTGATGGAGCGCGGGCGCCTGGACGTGCGGCCGATGATCACCAGCCGCATGGCGCTCACCGAGGCCCGCGACGCGGTGATTCAGAGCGCGACGCGCGTGGACGCCAAGATCATGCTCCTGGCCTGACCGGGGAGAGCACGTAGTTCCGCGGCGGGCGCTCCGGCTCGTCCAGCGGCGGCTCCGGCAGGTGCAGCCCCCGCTGCAGCAGCTCGGCCAGCCCCTCGTCGAAGAGCGGGCGGTAGCGCTCCCGCTTGGAGCGATCGAAGGTGCCGAACATCCACTGCCCTGTCCCCTCCTGGCGGATCAGGCGATGGACCCCCGCCATCAGCGAGGTGCCCCGCACGCGCACCACGTCCTCCTCGCCGATGGGCTCGAAGAAGAGGCCGCGCGCACGATAACGAAGATGCAGGCCGCGCGGCCCCTCGCGCACCTCCAGATGGCCCACGCTCCTGGCAAAGCTGGCGAGATCCGAGAGCAGCGCGACGCGCGCGCGCCGCGCCTCGGCGGCAGCCTCCCTACGAGCCGTTTTGTCTTCGCCTTCGCTCCTGGCATCCAACGCCGATTTTAGATGCGCTGCCAGCGTCTGGCCCGGTCGGTCTTCCATCACCACCTCACGGTGAATAGCATACCGGAATGCAACAGCGACAGGCAGGGAGAGGAGCTCTCATCTCGGGAGGATGGGACCCTCGAGAACGTGTCAAATTCGATCTCACGCCCACAGGGCGTGTCGTGGTGGACTTCAACCCCGCGACCCGCTATTTGAAGGGTCGTCTTCACATGGCAGGAGATCTCTCCTCGCCGCTCGCGTTGACGAGGTCGAACAGAGCATGGTAGACCCCTGCACGCTGTGGAAAAGGTAGGCGTTCCAATGGGCAAGGCCATCGGCATCGACCTGGGTACGACGAACAGCTGCGCTGCCATCATGGAGATGGGCCGGCCCCGGGTGCTGACGTACAAGGGAGGGGCGACCACGATCCCCTCCGTGTTCGCCATTGACGAGAAGGGGCAGCGCCTGGTCGGCCACGAGGCCAAGAAGCAGGCGCAGCTCAACCCCGCGAACACGGTCATGGCGGCCAAGCGCCTGATCGGCCGCAATTTCCACAGCAAGACCATCGACAAGATCCGTCAGGTCTTCACCTACGAGCTCCTGGAGGGTGACAACTCCGAGGTGCTCATCAAGGTGAAGGACCAGGTCTTCTCGCTGGAGCAGATCTCGGCGGCGATCCTCCGCAAGATCAAGGAAGTTGCCGAAGAGGCGCTGAACTCGGACGTTGATCAGGCGGTCATCACGGTCCCCGCCTACTTCAACGACCGGCAGCGTCAGGCCGTCCGAAACGCGGGCAAGCTGGCTGGCCTCAAGGTGCTGCGCATCTTGAACGAGCCGACCGCCGCCGCGCTGGCCTACGGGCTCGGCAAGAACCTCTCGCAGCGCATCGCCGTCTACGATCTCGGCGGCGGCACCTTCGACATCTCGGTCATCGACATCAAGGACCGGATCTTCGAGGTCATCGCGACGGGCGGCGACACCTTCCTGGGCGGCGTGGACTTCGACGACCGCATCATGCAGTGGGTGCTCGAGCAGTTCCTGAACAAGCACGGCGTCGACCTCGCCTATGATCGCGTCGCCATCCAGCGCATCCGCGACGCGGCCGAGCAGGCGAAGATCGAGCTGTCCACGATCACCGCCACGCGCATCAGCATCCCCCACATCGCCAAGACCGAGCAGGGGGTGCTGGACATCGACATCGATCTCTCGCGCGCGCAGCTCGAGGCGCTGACGCGGGACCTGGTCGATCGCACGATCACCACCTGCGAGCGGATCATCAAGGAGGCGGGCACCGCCAAGATCGACGTCAACGAGATCCTGCTCGTCGGCGGTCAGTCGCGGATGCCGCTGGTCCAGAAGGTGGTCACGGACTTCATGGGCCGGCCGCCCTGCAAGGGCGTGCACCCCGACGAGGCGGTCGCCATCGGCGCCGCCATCATGGCGCACTCGCTCGCGGGCGACGTGGGCGACTCCGACGTGACGCTGCTCGACGTCCTCCCGATGCCCATCGGCATCAACAAGGTCGACGGCAGCATGCACGTGCTGTTCCAGAAGAACCAGCCGCTGCCCGACTACAAGACGCGGACGCTGACCACGTCCAAGGACAATCAGCGCTCGATCATGTTGCGGATCTACCAGGGCGAGAGCCGCATGGTGGCCGACAACGAGCTGCTCGGCACCTTCGTCTTCCAGGGGATCCGCCCGGCGCCCAAGGGCCAGGTGCAGATCGAGGTGACCTTCCACATCGACTCGGAAGGCATCCTGAACCTGACGGCGCGCGACAAGGCCACGGGACAGATCGTCGAGAGCACGCTGAAGATCAGCGGCAAGGCCGAGAAGGACAAGGGCGGAAAGAGCAAGGGCGGACGGCCCGGCTCGCGTCCGGCCTCCACCGGTCGGCCGACCCCCTCGCGTGGCCCCGCGCCGCTCAACATGCCTGGCTCGAGCATGGCCAGCAGCATCGGCGGCGACATGGACGACGACGAGGTCGAAGACTCGGGCCAGATGGACATGGGCGACGAGCCTTCCTCCCATCGTGGGCTGCCGCCCTCTCCGGCGACCCCGGCCCCGGCTCCCGCCCCCGCCCCCCGGGCCGAGGAGCGAAGCGCCGCGCCGAGCGTGACCGTGACGGTACCGAAGAAGTCCGACGAGCCGCAGGGCCTGTTCGCCCGCATCGCCGCCTTCTTCCGACGGCTGTTCGGCAAGAAGTAGTGGGGGAGGGTCCCCTCTCCCACGTCCGCATCGTCCTCGTCCGCCCGCAGCAGCCGGGCAACGTGGGTGTGGTGGCGCGCGCCATCGCCAATCATGGCCTGGGCGGCCTCACGCTGGTCGATCCGCAGGGCTTCGACCCGGAGCGGGCCCGCTGGATGGCGCCCGGCGCCGGGGACGTGATCGACAACGCGCGCTTCGTCGCCACCGTTCGCGAGGCGGTAGACGACGTCGCGCTGGTGGTCGGCACGACCGGACGCGCCCGCCGCTGGCGCTGGCCCGTGATGGACCCGCCCGCGCTGGCCGCCGCCGTGGGCGAGCGCGCGACGCCCGTGGCCATCCTCTTCGGTCCCGAAGACAAGGGGCTGTCCAACGACGATCTCGGGCCCTGCAACGCCATCCTGAGCCTGCCCACCGCGACGCACGCCTCGCTGAACCTCGGCCAGGCGGTGACCGTGACCTGCGCCGGCCTGCTCCAGTCCGCCGTCGACGGGGGGGTCGCCTCCACCGCGCAGCGCCGGCAACCAGCCCGCCGCGCCGCCGATGAGCTCGCCGAGCGCGCCCCCTCCCGCGAGGAGCCGGCCTCCGTGGGCCGCCAGCTCGAGCTCGCCGAGCTCGCCGTGAGCGTGCTCCACCAGGCGGAGTACATGGCCGGCCGCTCCGAGGAGCAGATCCGCGGCAGCCTCTACCGGATGCTGGGCCGCGCGGGGCCAAGCGCGGAGGAGGTGAACTTCCTGACCGGGATGGTCAAGAGCCTGCGGCACGCGCTCAAGGCGCGATCGGGATGAGCGCCGAGCTCGTCCAGCCCTGACTGGCGACCTGCGCCGGCCACTGCGCCGCCGGCAGCTCGCCGCTCTCGTCAATGGTCAACGCGTCGGCCGCCAGGGTCTCCAGGCTGATGGCGTCCTCCCGCACGGTGGACGACCAGGCCAGGTCCCCGCTGGTGGGCAGCCAGATCACGGTTCCATCCAGGATCAGCTCCTCGTTCTCACTGAGCGGGTAGCTGAGCGCGTGCGCCCGCCCGCTGGCGTCGGTCCAGTCGGCCTCGCCGCTCAGCCGCGGCACGTCGCCGCAGCCGGGGAGCACGGAGACCGCGCTCTCGCCCTGGCGCTCGCCGTCCACGAACAGGGACGCGGTGAGGTCCATCGCCTCACCGTCCCCGTCGGCGCTCAGGCGCAGGCGCGCGCCCTCCCAGCCGAGCAGGGTCACGCCGTCCAGCTCCAGGGTCGCCATCGTCGCGCTGGTCCGGCTCAGGCTGGCCACCGTGGGCTCGCCCAGGGCCAGGGCGAGCGCTGCGCTGAGAGGCGCGGCGTCGCCGACGATCACGTCGTCCCAGAGGCCGGGCTGCGCGGCGCAGACCTCGCTGGCGACCGCCCCCATCAGGAGCGTCCCGGTGACGGCCGAGGCCGCGGCGAAGGCGGCCTCCTGAGCGAGGCCCGCCTCGATGGCCAGCAGGGCCTCATCGGGCTGGGTCGCGCAGGCCGGCAGCGCCAGGAGGAGCAGCAGATCAGTGCGTCGGACGGACATGAAACCCCTCCGGGATGTGCGCAGGCGACTCGCGCGTGACCTCGACGGCGCTGACGCTGGCCATCGGCGGCCCGCGATGGCTCCACTGCACGAGCGCCTCGACGGCGGCCTCCTCACCCTCGGCGACGATCTCGACCGAGCCGTCGAGGCGGTTCCGCACCCAGCCGCGCAGCCCGAGCCGCTCCGCCTCGATCTGCGTGGACTGCCGGAAGTAGACCCCCTGAACGCGGCCGTGGACGAGCAGATGCGCCCTCGTCACGCGCCGCCGCCGAGCAGGGCCAGCAGCCCCGCCTCGTCGAGGACCGTGACGCCCAGCTCCTGCGCGCGGACCAGCTTGCTGCCGGCGGCCTCACCCGCGACCACGTAGTCGGTCTTCTTGGAGACCGAGCCGGCCAGCTTGCCCCCCGCGGCGAGGATCTTCTCCCCCGCCTGCTCGCGCGAGAGCGTGGGCAGCGTGCCGGTCAACACGAAGGCCTTGCCCGCGACGCCCGCGACGCTGGCCGTGACCACCGGCGCGGCGGGGACGAAGCGAACGCCCGCGGCGCGCAGCCGCTGGATCTCCTCCTGGTTGGCCGGCGCGGCGAGGAACTCGAGGATCTCCGCCGTGACCACGGGCCCGATCCCGGCGACCCCTTGCAGGGCCTCGGGCGTGGCGGCCAGGAAGCCGTCGATGGTGCCGAGGGCCGCCGCGAGATCGCGGGAGGTGGACTCGCCGACCTGCGGGATGCCCAGCGCGAAGAGCGCGCGGTCCAGCGGGCGATCCTTGCTGCCCTCGATGGCAGAGACCAGGTTGGTCGCGGACTTCATGCCCATGCGGTCCAGCTTGGAGAGGGCCGCCGCGCTGAGCGCGTAGAGATCGGAGGGCCGCCGCACCAGCCCCGTGTCCACGAGCTGGGCGACCAGCTTCTCGCCGAGCCCGTCGATGTTCATCGCCAGCCGGCTGGCGAAGTGGGTCAGCCAGCCCTCGAGCTGGGCCCGGCAGCCGAGGCGGTTCGGGCAGCGGATGGTCACCTTCTCCGGCTCGTCCGGGTTCTCCTCCCGCACGAGATGGGCGCCGCAGACCGGGCAACCTTCGGGGAAGGCCGCCAGCGCTCGCAGCTCGCGGCCCTCCTCGGGCACGACGGCCTCGACGCGCGGGATGACGTCACCCGCGCGCAGGACCTCCACGAGATCTCCGACGCGCAGACCGCCCAGGTATTCGGGCTTGTTGCGCATCTGGTACTCGTTGTGCAGCGTCGCGTTGCGCACGGTGACGCCGCCCACACGCACGGGGTCGAGCACGGCCACAGGGGTGACGACGCCGGTGCGGCCGACCCCGAAGTCCACGCGGGCGAGGCGGGTCCTCATGCGCGGGGGCGGGTACTTGTAGGCCACCGCCCAGCGGGGGCTGCGCGTGACGAAGCCGAGCACGTCCTGCAGGTCCAGGCGGTCGATCTTCACGACGGCGCCGTCGATCTCGTAGTCCAGCGTGTGGCGGAGCTCGCCGAGCTGGCGGATGCGCTCGATGACCGCCTCGACCCCCAGGCAGACCTGGTTGAGCGGGTTGACCCGGAAGCCGAGCTGGCCGAGGTGCGCCAGCGTCGCCGAGTGGGTCGCGTGCAGCTCCCGGTCGAACCCTTCGCCGAGCGAGTGCGCGTAGAAGTGCAGCGGGCGCACCGCGGCGATCTTCGGGTCCAGCTGGCGCATGGTGCCGGCGGCGGCGTTGCGCGGGTTCTCGAAGGGCTTCTCGCCGGCGGCCTCGCGCGCGGCGTTCATCTTCTCGAAGCCGGGGATGTCGAAGAGCACCTCGCCGCGCACGCTCAGCCGGCCCGGCGCGGGCCCGCTCAGCTTGAGGGGCACGCTCTTGATGGTGCGCACGTTGTGGGTGACGTCCTCGCCCACCTGACCGTCGCCGCGCGTCCCAGCGCCGACGAACACGCCGTCCTCGTAGACCAGCTCCATGGCCAGCCCGTCCAGCTTGGGCTCGACGATATAGGCCAGGGGCGGCTCCCAGACGCCGTCGCGCTCGAGGATGAAGCGGGCGCCGCCGCGCAGGGCGCCGCGGTTGTCGCGGCTCTCCTCGAAGTCGCGCATCTCCTCCGACGAGAACGCGTTGGCCAGGGAGAGCATGGGGACGCGGTGCGGGAAGGGCTCGAGCCCGTCCACGGGCTGATCGCCGACGCGACCGGTGGGGCTGTCGGCGCGACGGTGGGCCGGCCAGGCGGCCTCCAGCACCTCGAGCTCGCGGTAGAGCAGATCGTACTCGCGGTCGTCGATCTCCGGCCGGCTCAGCACATGGTAGAGGTGGTTGTGCCGGTTGAGCTCACGGACCAGCCAGTCGATGCGCGCCGCCGCCTCCTGCTCGCCGTAGGCCTCCCATCGCGCGCGACGCTGCTCAAGTGTCTCGGACATCCGTACCTCCGCGGGCGCCTGAGATCGCGCCGACCGGAGACATGTACCGGACCACAGCGCGGCTGGCCAGGGCGCAGAAACAGCAACCCCCCGGACACCGTAAAGGCGGCCGGGGGGCTGGTTGACATCGAGCGTTCGATCGGGAATCCCCTTCAGAGTCTCTCGCGATGCGTCAGAGACCGTCGCGCACCTTACGGTGGCTACAGCCGCCTCTCTGGAGTTGGTGGGGTCTTCAAGGTCGCTGGCGTCGTCGCCACTGTCGCGAAGCGGCAGCGCGGTCTCACCATCGGCGTTCAGGGTGCGGGTCGTTGGCCTTTCCCGCGCGCCCTCCGTGGTCTTGATACGGTTTGCATCGGACCTTCGAGGGTTCTCCCTCGGCACGTATGTCAAAGACATGCGGCCTTCGTGACCTTCACTTCTCCTTCAGAGACGGAGAGATCACTCTCTCCATCACATGCGGCTCTCGTCGTCGCGCCGCGCCTCGGGGAACGTCCGAAGACGTCCACCTCTGCTGCTGCGCTCGGATTCGAGCTCCTCTCCTGGGGTTTTCCAAAGATTCCCCTCCATCGAGATACGGCTCGCGCGTCCACTCCCGGACAGTCACCCGTCCTTCGGCCCGAGGATGCCAACCTCGTGCTCGTTCCGTCCTTGCCGTTCCTCCCGGCTTCGACGGCTTCCTCCGCGCGTCCCGCTGCAGGTCTGTTGCGCCCTGCACCCGATCATGGGGTTCGGCCCGTTTCAGGCTCCACCGCTGCGCGCGCCTCTCGACGCCGCTGACGATCTCTGCCCTCCCCGAAACCGCACCTCACACCCTTCAGAGCTTTCCCCTCACCGACCGCCGTACCGCGTCACCGCGGCCCTTGCCTTCTCACCGTTCCAGCGCCACCACGAGGGTGTCGCCGCGATCTCAAGGCCTTCCTCTGTCGATGAGTCCGTTGTCTCGACCGGCGTTGCCACCGATCTGGACCCGATGCTCTCCTGGGCTTCGTTCCCCTTCAAGGTTCTCCCCGAATTCTCCGCTGTCTCGCCCGCGACATCGCCAGAGGCGCTGTCCGCTCGACCTGCCCTTCCTTGAGCTTTTCGCGCGATCGCTCGCGCCGCTCTTCGAAGGACGAACAGAGGAATCCGGTGGCGTTCTTCCTGCGAGCGCGAGCGCTGCACAGGACCGCCGACCTTCATGGGGTTTTTGACGTCAAAGATCGAACCATCCGCCCTGAACGTGACGGGCACCTTGCGGAGCCCGAGCGTCGCGTGCTGGCTGGCCTTCCTCTCGGTTCGGCGACCGAACTCTCGGTGCCGCAGACATCTAATGCACGTCCCGTGCCAGGGTAGAGGCCACGGGCAAACGCCAACTTCACGTAGAGGCCCGGGAAGCGGCTTGCACAGACCCCGCGCCCGCTCCGCGAAGGGGCCCCCTCGAGGTGACCTCGATCACGCCGCTATCCACTGCCCTATCGTCGGAGGCAGGATCAGCGTTGCCTCATGGGAAAATGATTTCCCAGCAGGCGATCAGGCCACCAGGGCGGCGATGGCTGGGGAGCGCAGCTCGACCAGGGGGCCGGCGGCGACATGGCTTCGGCGGATCAGACCGGCATCCAGAAGATGGCCATCCAGAGCAGGCTCTTCCGGGAGCGGCTCGCCGGGGAGGAGGCTCTGCAGGCGCTCGGCGAGCTGGCCATCGGCGGTGGCGATGTCTACCGCGCCGCGGAGCTCGTCGGCGAGGCCGCCCAGCTCGGCGAGGAGGGCGTCCGGGTTCAGCGCGGGGACGTGGCCCTCGGCGATGCGCTCGCCCAGGGCCTCGACCAGACCGGGCACGCCGCCGGTGAATCGCGCCAGGGTGCGCAGCGCGCGGCTGGGAAAGGGTCCGGCCCGACGGTGCAGGGCCTCCACCGCCTCGCCCTCGCCGTAGTCGAGCAGCTCGAGGCGCACCGCGCCGGGCAGCGCCGTGCAGGCGGCGACCCCCGAGAGCAGCAGCAGCGAGCGCCGCTCGGCGCCGGCCGCCCGGACGTGCTCACCCCAGATGTCCGCGATGTCCTCCAGCGTCTCCACCGGCAGGCTGTCCACGTCGCTGGCCAGGAGCGCCACGGGCGCGCGCAGGGTCTGCTCGGTCTGCTCCAGGATCTGGGCGAGGCGCGTGCGGAAGCCACGGCGGTCCACCGCGGCCATCGGCGCGCCGCTCACCCAGCGCGGCTGGCCGAGCTGGGCGAAGAGGCTGAGCGCGAGCTGCCAGGTCTCCCCCTCCGGGCGCCCACGGGCGGCGCGGAAGCTGACGGAGCGGCAGCCGATGCCCGGCTCGCCGACGGCGAGCTCGAGCGCGAGGTCCTCCAGGAAGCTCCGCGGCACGCTCCAGCGGGGGGTGGAGAGGAGGATGGTCGCGCTCCGACGTAGCTCGACGCGGATCTTTCGAGCCACCCGCGACCGAAACGCCAGCTCCAGCCCCTGCTGCTGAGGGTCGAAGGAGGTGGGGCGCGCCAGCGAGGCGTGACTGAGACGACGAGCAATACGGGACAAGCTGCCTCCGTGGCTCTACGATACGCGGCCGCTCTTTTCATGTCAAGAGCGAAGGCCTCCCGGCACCTCCCGGGCACGATACGATCCCTCCATGGCCAGCAAGGTGATCCGACTCGATCCGCTCCCTGCCGCGAGCGATCCGGCGCTCCTGATGCGCGCGATGCAGGCCGTGGCGAGCGGGACGCGGGACCTGGACGGCCTGTCCGACGCGCTCCAGATCCCGGTCCCCTCGGTGCAGAGCTATCTGGACGCCGGCGTCTGGCTGGGTCTGCTGGCCCCGGGCGCGGAGCTGCGCCTGACCCCGCGCGGGCTGACGCTCACCTCCGTGGATCCCCGGCGTCGCAGGCGGCTCCTCGCCCAGGCGATCTGGCACACGCCCGACGCCGCGAACATCCTGCGCGGCTCCGGCCCGGTGCTGGCCAGCGGCCGCGTCACGGCCTGGCTGCGCGATCACCATCCGAACCTGTCCGAGGCCCGGCTGAACCGCCTCGCCGAGGCCGCCGCCAGCCTGCTCGCGCCGGCCCTGGAGTTCCCGAAGGAGCGCAGGACGCACGCCGATCAGCTCGCCCTCCCCTTTCAGGCGCCGCGGGCGAGCGCCCCAGAGGAGGAGGGCCCCGCCCATGAGGCCGACGTGCGCGCGCGCGTCGTCGAGGCGCTCTTGGACGAGGGGGAGCTGACGCTGGAACAGGCCTCCGCGCGCTGCGACGGACCCGCCGGCGGGGTGGTCGAGCCGCTCCTGCGCGCCGGGCTGGCCGAGCGGGTGGGGGAGAGCATCGTCGTCACCGCCGCGCTGGCGGGGGGCGTGGGCGGCGCGCCGAGCACGCCGAGCCGGACCTTCCTGGAGTGCCTGGACGTGGAGGGGCTGGGGCTGGCCTTCCCGTCCTCCCTGGCGACGCTCGGCGGCGGCCTGTCCGCTGTGAACGCCGGACTTCGCGAGGCGCGCGAGCCCACGGGCGGCAGGCTGCTCCGCGCCACGGACACGAGGCAGCGCGTCCACGGCGGGCTGCTCCACCCTGGCGAGCGGAGCCTGCGGGTCATCCCGGACGGCCTCTCGCTGCGCCTGCGCGCGCTCCAGTGCACGCCCGCGTTCGCGCTGCTGGGCGCGACGCTGCTCCTCGAGCGGCGCGTCGGGGGCCGCCTCTCCCTCCGCTCGGACGGCTCGGCCCTGCGCTGGCGGCGGACGCTGATCGGAGCGCTCGGAGAGACGATGACGGCCTTCGCGCGCGCCCAGGGCTGGATCGTGGCGCGCCCCGAGCGCCCGCTGCTGACCGACGAGAGCTGGGTCGAGGCCGCGAGCGGGATCGGGCTCTGCAGCCGGGCCGAGACGCGCCTGGTGATGGACGAGGCGCTCTTCGTGCGCCTGAACGACGACGTGGAGGCGAACCTGATCCTCGACGCGCTCAACCCGCTGGCTGGCCGCCTGGAGCGCTGGCTGGAGGCGCAACGAAAGGAGCGCGGCGAGCGCGCGGATTGAGCGCTCCACGCGGCCCGTGACATACGATTGCAGAACGAGGCCCCGCGGAGCCACGCTCTCCTCTTCCGGGCCGGCGCGCCCTCAGGTATGGTATGCGTTCACCCCCCTTCGCCCGATGACGGCACAGGTCCACCATGATCAAGAGCCTGGTCGAGTCCACCTTCCAACGTGCCAGCGTCGCCCAGGACTACGACGAGCTGACCGTCTCGGTCGGAAAGCTCCGTACCCAGCTCAACGATCTCCGCCATGTCATGCGCGACATGCACCAGGAGATGGAGCGCCTGCGGGCTCAGGTCAACGAGCTGTCCAGCCTGAAGGCGGAGGTCGCTGCGCTCAAGGCGGGCGGCGTCGTCGTGACCCAGGTCGCGCCCGTCGTGGCCGCGCCTCCCGCGGCGTCCAAGGAGCCGGCCGCCGCGCCGGTCGTGGCGCCAGCGCAGGTGGAGGCCCCTGTCGCGAGCAGCGACGAGGCGCCGTCCGCCCAGGTGGAGCCCTCGCGCGCCGAGTCCGCCGCGCCCGTCACGATGCAGAGCATCGCCGCCGCCATCGCCCAGGCCTCGGTCAGCGGCCCTCCTCCGGTGGCCGAGCCCGATCATGGGCTGCGCACCGCCCCGGACGGCACGCTCTACTGGGGTCCCCTGGACAACCCCAGCGCCCGCGCCCGCGCGGCGGGCAAGACGCTGATCATCGACCAGCTGGAGTGCATCTCCTGTGGCACCTGCGTCGAGCAGACGGACGCGGTGTTCGTCCTGCCCGATGACAGCAAGGCGGTCGCCCGCACCCAGGAGGGCCCGATGGACGCCATCCAGGACGCCATCGACGCCTGCCCCGTGACCTGCATCCACTGGACGGAGAACCCGGCCCAGTTCACGCCGCTCAACGACGAGACGGGCCGCAAGCTGGCGAGCTAGATCATCTAGCCTCTACAGCTCCAGCGGCGGCATCAGGCGCCGGGCGCGGTCGATGGCGTTGACCTGCTCGAGCAGCGCTGGCAGCGAGGCCAGGGGCACCATGTTCGGGCCGTCGGAGAGGGCGCTGTCGGGGTCGTCATGGACCTCGAGGAACAGCGCGTCGATGCCCACGGCCACCGCCGCGCGCACGAGCTGCGGGACGAAGCGGCGCTGGCCTCCGCTGCGCTCGCCCTGGCCGCCGGGGAGCTGGACGGAGTGGGTGGCGTCGAAGCACACCGGAACGCCGATCTCCCGCATGAGCGGCAGGCTGCGCATGTCTACAACGAGGTTGTTGTAGCCGAAGCTGCTGCCCCGCTCGGTGACCATCACGCCGGGACAGCGCCCCTCGCCGCCCTGACGCGCCTTGTGCACCACGTGCGCCATGTCCCAGGGAGCCAGAAACTGCCCCTTCTTGATGTTCACCGGGCGGTCCGTGCTCCCCGCCGCGACGACGAGATCGGTCTGGCGGCAGAGGTAGGCCGGGATCTGGAGGAGATCGACCACCTGAGCGGCCGGCGCGGCCTGCTCGGGCAGGTGGATGTCCGTGGTCACGGGCGCGCCGAAGCGGCGGCGCAGCCTCGCCAGCATGTCCAGCCCCGCCTCGAGACCGGGGCCACGAAAGGCGCCGAGCGAGGTCCGGTTCGCCTTGTCGAAGCTGGCCTTGAAGATGAGCGGCATGTCCAGCCTGGCGCAGATGGCCCGAAGCGCCGCGAAGATCCTCGTGACAACGGCCTCGCTCTCCATGGCGCAGGGCCCGGCGATGAGGGCGAGCGGACGCCCGGCCCCGATGTCCACGGCCTCGACCGCGCTGTCTCCTACGCGAAAACCTTGGATGACCGTAGACACGTCTTCGCTTGACCTCCATTTTGCGACACACATCCGACGGACCTCACTATACTGGCCTCACCTCTGAACCGTCAGCCCCAATGCGCACTGAGACCGCGACAGCATTCAAGTTCTGGACCGCCGTGGTGGACGCCGTGGTGGTCGCCCTGACCTATGTGGGCGTGGTCTATCTGCGCTCCTGGTTCGGCGTGCTCTGGCCCTTCGACCTGCTGCCCGACGCGAAGGTGGCCAGCCGCCTCTCCGCGCCGATGCACCTGCAGCTCACGGCCCTGGTCGTCGTGGTCTGGCTGGTGGGCCTGACGCTGGCGGGGTCCTATGAGGACGCGCCGCGCCACCGCCGCGGCCTGCAGGCCTACCGGGTCGTGCGCGGCACGATCATCGCGACGCCGCTGCTGGTCTTCCTGCTCTTCGCGCTGCAGATCGACGACTGGGCCCGCGTCTCGCGCTCGGTGATCGTCGCCTTCGCCGGGGCCTGCGTGTTCACCCTGTACATGGGCAGGCGCCTGACCTGGCGTCTCCGCCGCTGGTGGCTGCAGGAGCGCGCCGACCACCGGCTGCTGGTCATCGGCAGCCCGGAGGAGGCCGCGCCCTTCCTGGAGAGCCTGTTCCGCCACGCCGAGTGGGGGATCCGCGTCGTGGGCGTGGTGGTGCCGGAGGGCGAGGCGGTGACCTCGGTGCTGGGCGTCAAGATGCTCGGGACCATCAAGAACCTGCAGCAGATCCTGGTCGATCAGGCGATCGACCAGGTGTTCATGACCGGCCGCGCCTGGGACACCTCCACGCTGCAGCGCGTGGCGGACAGCTGCGAGGAGATCGGCGTCCGCTTCTCCATGGACGCGAACTTCCTGCGCCTGTCCATCTCGGCGGCCGAGCTCAACGACTTCGAGGGCTGGAGCGTCCTGACCTTCAGCTCCACGCCCACGCCGTCCGGCGCGCTGATGATCAAGCGCTGGATGGACATCGTGCTGTCGGCGATGGCCCTGCTCGCGCTGGCCCCGGTCTTCGGGCTGGTGGCGCTGCTCATCAAGCTGGAGGACCGCGGGCCGGTCTTCTTCGCGCAGGAGCGCTGCGGGCTCTACGGCCGTCGCTTCAAGATGTACAAGTTCCGCTCCATGGTCATCGACGCCGAGGCGCGGCTGAAAGAGCTCGAGAAAGCGAACGAGATGCAGGGCCCGGTCTTCAAGATGAAGCGGGATCCGCGCATCACGCGAATCGGGGCGTTCATCCGTAAATACAGCATCGATGAGTTCCCGCAGTTCTACAACGTGCTGACGGGAGAGATGAGCATCGTCGGCCCGCGCCCACCGATCCCGGCAGAGGTCGCGCGCTACGAGCGCTGGCAGATGCGCCGACTCTCGATGCGGCCCGGTCTGACCTGCATCTGGCAGGTCACGGGACGAAACAACATCGTGGACTTCGACACCTGGATGAAGCTCGACCTGGAATACATCGACAACTGGTCGTTGTTCCTGGACATGAAGCTCACGCTGATGACCGTCCCGGTGGTCCTGATGGGCACGGGCGCGCGCTGAGCGCCGGTCTCGCGTTGACCTTGGTGGCACGCTTCCGATAGAGAGATCCTGGCCATCGCGCCTCGGAGCTGCCCAGTGTTCCCTCTTCCCGGTTCGCCTGAAGAGCTGATCGCCTTCGACGCCATCCAGAGCCGCCTCCCCGAGCTGTACGCGCGCCTGCGTCACGACGTCCGCGCCGAGCAAACCGTGCTGGTCGTGCCGAGCCTCTCGCTGGATCCGGCGGAGCTGGCGAAGATCACGGGCGTGCATCACTACGAAGAGCGGATGCTCTACCTGCTGATGCTGCTGCGCAGCCCGCGGGCGCGCGTCGTCTTCCTGACCAGCCAGGCCATCTCGCCGACGGTGGTGGACTACTTCCTCCACCTGCTCTCCGGCGTGCCTGGCTCGCATGCGCGCAGCCGGCTGACCCTGCTCGACTGCTGCGACCAGTCCTCGATCCCGCTGACGGCGAAGATCCTCCGCCGGCCCAGGCTGGTCGAGCGGATTCGTTCGGCGATCGGCTCGACCGCGCACGCCCACATGGTGTGCTTCAACTCGAGCCCGCTGGAGCGCACCCTGGCGGTGCAGCTCGGGCTGCCCCTGTACGGAAACGACCCTCGCTACTACGATCTCGGCACCAAGAGCGGGAGCCGGGACATCTTCCGCGAGGCGGGGGTGCTGCTGCCCGACGGCTTCGAGCACCTGCGCGACCAGGAGGACATCATCGACGCGCTCGCCACGCTGCAGGAGCGGCACGCGGGGGTGCGACGGGCGGTGGTCAAGCTCAATGACGGCTTCTCGGGCGAAGGAAACGCCCTGTTCTACTATGACGGGGTGGACGGGAGCTCGCGGCAGGAGCGCGTGCGCCAGATCCGTGGGCGCCTGCCCGAGCTGCGCTTCGAGGCCAAGGGCGAGACCTGGGAGCGCTTCCACGCCAAGTATCAGGAGATGCGCGGCGTCGTGGAGCTCTTCGTCGAGGGCCAGCACAAGCGCTCCCCCTCCGCGCAGTGCCGGGTCAACGCCATCGGCGTGCCGCAGGCGATCTCCACCCATGATCAGGTGCTGGGCGGCCCGTCGGGCCAGGTCTTCGAAGGCTGCACCTTCCCCGCCGATCCCGCCTACCGCATGGATGTGCAGGAGACCGGGCTCAAGGTGGCGACGGTGCTCGCCGAGCGAGGGGTCGTCGGGCGGTTCGGCATCGACTTCGTCAGCGTCCCGCAGACGGGGGAGGACGGAGCGCTGACCTGGGAGCACTACGCCATCGAGATCAACCTGCGCAAGGGCGGCACGACCCACCCCTTCCTCACGCTGCGCTTCCTGACGGACGGCCGCTACGATCCCGAGAGCGGCCTCTTCTTCGCTCAGGGCGGGAAGCCGAAGTACTACTTCGCCTCCGACACGCTCCAGTCCCCGGCCTACAAGGGCCTGCTTCCGGACGACCTTATCGACATCGCAGTCTACCACGACCTCCACTTCGACGCGGCGGTCGAGCGTGGGGTGGTCTTTCACCTCGTGGGCGCGTTGTCGGAGTTCGGCAAGCTGGGGATGGTCTGCATCGGCGACAACTTACAGCAGGCCCAGTTCCTCTATCGACAAACCCGTAGTGTCCTCGATCAAGAGACGAGCACAACACTGGACGGATGAGTGGGGGTACCTTGCGGGTCTGCGAGACGGCCCAACGAGGCTGTGCTACCCTCCAGCACAGGAGACAAGGTCCAATGTCGCGCGCACTCGTCCTCGCTCTCATGACCATGGCCTGCAAGCAGGACACGGGCGTCGTGGCGCAGAAGCGCATCCTGACGACCGAGCAGAACACCTTCGACGCCGGTACGGTCGCCGTCAACGATCGTGAGACGATGGTGGTCTACCTGGCCAGCACGGGCCAGGCGCCCGTCACCGTCTTCGACGTCTACCTGGAGGACCCGACCGACTCCCACTGGGTGGTGCTTGACAGCTGGCAGAACACGACGACGACCGCCGAGGATGGGAGCGAGATCGAGGTCCTGGAGATCGAGGGCGGCTCGGAGTCGAGCCCATCGTACGCGCCGCTGGAGATCAGCTTCCGTCCGGACGACGAGAACTATTACCGGGCGACCTTGATCATCGAGTCGAACGACTCGGATCTGGTCGAGGAGAACCCGGAGAACGGCCGCAAGCTGTGGAAGGTCGTGCTGCGCGGCGTGGCCCGCTACCCGTGCACGAACATCTACCCGGCCTTCCACGACTTCGGGAAGCGGCCGGCGGGCGGCTACTGGGACAGCTCGACCACCATCGAGAACTGCGGCACGGTGACGCTGACCGCCTCGACCTATCAGGTGAGCGGCTCGACCAGCTTCTACTCGGACTCCGTCTTCCCGATCTACGTCCTGCCCGGCGGGCGCGAGTCGCTGAACGTCGCCTGGATCCCGTCCTCTTCCGCGGAAGAGACCGCGCAGGTCAGCCTGGTCACCAACGACCCCGACGTCGCGACCAGCATCGAGCTGATCGGGAACGACTGCGCGAACTCGGTAGACGCGACCTGGGACGCCGACGCCGACGGCTGGTACGCCTGCGGCGGCGACTGCGACGACACCGACCCGGAGATCAACCCCGAGGCGGTGGACGGCAAGGACGGCGACGCGGACGGCGTGGACAACGACTGCGACGACCAGACGGACGAAGGCGCCGGCCTCGGCGCGGACAACGACGGCGACGGCTACACCGAGAACGACGGCGACTGCTGGGACAACGACGC
>CAZKWG010000013.1:0-27907 GCA_964556105.1 uncultured Enterobacterales bacterium
CCACACGCTGGACTTCCGCAAGGTGGGCATCGCGTCCTGGAAGGTGCGGGTCAAGATCGGCCTGATCTACGACTTCAGCGACTACAAGACGTTGCGCAAGTACATCCAGGATGGCCGCGTCACGGCCTCGGACCTGCTCTCTTACGATGGCAAGGCCTGGGTGCCGATCGGCGACATCCCCGACCTGGAGATGTACTTCATCGAGGTCTACGAGGCCGCCGAGAAGAAGAAGTCGCGCGAGGAGAGCAGCGGCACGGGCGCAGACAACCCCTTCGCCGACGAGTCCCCGACCGCGGTGGTGGGGATGTCCGATCTGGCGGCGAGCTCGCTGGCCGGCAACCTCGCGACCGAGCGCCCCGCGGCGCCCGTCGGCGGCGGCGCGGTCTCCCGCTCCTCGACGCCGACGCTGCCGCCCGGTCCCTCCCCCATCGGCGGGTTCCGCTCCTCGACGCCGACGCTGCCGCCCTCCCAGGAGAGCGGTCAGCGGACCGCCGGGCGCGCGCCGCGCAGCAACCCGACCCTGCCGCCTCAGCCGGCGGCCACCCTCGATCGCGGGCAGCGCGAGGAGCGCCAGGGCCTCGGCGTCGGCGGCGCGGTGGTGCTGCTCCTCGCCGTGGGCGCGGTGGGCGCCTGGGCCTGGATCAATTTCTTCAAGGATCCGCCTCCGCCTGCTCCGACGCCGGAGCCCGATCCGTCGGCGGTCACGGCCCCCTCCGCCGACCCGGAGGCGATCCGCGAGCAGGTCCGCCAGGAGCTTCAGCGCGAGCTGGAGAACACGGATCCTCCGGACCCGATGGACGTCGTGGAGGAGCCCAAGCTGATCCCCGTTCGCCCGAAGAGCGGGTCGGGTTCGCCGGGCGCTACCCCCGTGCGCCCCACGGGCTCGGACTTCAGCAGCGCTCCGCAGGCTTCCGGCACGATCACGCAGGCGCCCACCAGCGCCAAGGATCACGCGCAGGCGGGTGACGACGCGTGGCGCAGCGGCGACTACAAGACGGCGGCCTTCGCCTATCGGCAGGCGGTTGACCTCGAGCCTGCAAGCGCCACTTATCAAGGAAAGCTGGGGCGCGCGCTCTACCGGACGGGCGACGCGGGCGGCGCCAGCTCAGCGCTCTCGAGGGCGCAGAAGGGCGGCTGGACGGAGTCCTCGAAGTGGCTCGGGCACATTGCGCGTGATCAAGGGGACGACCCGGGCGCGATAGGGCATTACAATGATTATCTGAAGTCCTCGCCTTCGGATGCCGCTGACATTCAGCGGGAGATCGACAAGCTGACAGGGAGCTAGGTGCTGTGCGGATCGTCTGCAGCAAGTGCAACACCGAATACGACATCGAGCTCCCGCGCACCGCGCTCGAGGGCAAGCACCGCAGTCTCAAGTTCCGGTGCAGCTCCTGCGGCTATATCTTCACGACGCATCTGGACGCGGCGCGCGCCGCCACGGAAGAGGCGCCGGTAGACAAGGCTCAGGCGAAGCCCAAGGCTCCTGTACCGACCAAGGGCATCCTGCTCAAGCAGGAGGGCAAGGTCTACAACGTGCGCGACCTCGCCACGCTCCAGCGATGGATCGTCGAGCGCCGGGTCACCCGCGACGACCAGGTCAGCTTCGGCGGGACCGTCTGGGACAAGGTCGCGGACAGGCCGGATCTGGCCTCCTTCCTCGAGGTGGTCGAGAAGGCGGACGCTCCCACCGAGGAGAGCTCGGACGCCTGGGTCTCCTGGGGAGGCCAGCAGTCCAAGGAGCCTCCGCCCCCGCCCAACGAGAGCACCGGAGAGGTGCTCGGCGCGCTCGAGGCGGACGACGACATGTCGGAGGGCATCAGCGCCGACGAGGAGCTCGACCCGACCGAGGAGATGGACGACGGCAAGGAGGTGCGGCTCCGCGACGACTTCAGCGGCGTCCTGCCGGGGGCCGTCAAGGAGGAGCCCGCTGGGATCCCCGCCTTCCCGATGGGCGGGGCCATGGGACGGCAGGATCCGTTGGCCATGGTCACCTCGCGCGCCGCGGGTCAGACCGGCCGCGATCAGGTCTTCGACGCCTTCCCGATGGACGAGGTGGGCGAAGAGAGCGCGAGCCCGGCGACGCCGATGATGCCCGTGGTCCCCGCCGCCCCCGTGGCCGCGCCGAGGCCGCCGGATCCTCCCGCCGCCCCGATGAGCGTGCCGGTGAGCGCCCCGATGAGCGCGCCGGTGAGCGTGCCCGTCGTCGCCCCGGTGAGCCTGCCCACGGCCATGCCGACGGGGTCGAGCGCGACGGGCCCGGGACTGGGCGCCATCAGCGCCAGCATCGGTCAGGCCGCGGCGCCGGTCCCCGTGCCGATGCCCATGCCGGTGCCGATGTCCCAGTCGCCCGGCGGGACGATGCCGCCCACGCCGCGCAAGAGCCGCGACCTGGACTGGGAGGACGATCGCCGCGGCCGCGGTCAGAGCGTGAACTGGACGCAGATCGCTGTGGTCGCCATCGTCGTCTTCGGCTTCGGCGTCATCGTCTGGATGATGCGCCCGCAGCCGCAGACCGTGGTGGCGCCGTATACCCAGGTCCCGGCGCAGGTCCCGGCGCAGGTCCCGGCGCAGGTGGTGACCACGACGCCGGTGGCGACGCCGGTGGCGACGCCTGCGCCCGCGCCCGCGACCGTGCCGGCGACCGCGCCCGCGACGACGCCGGCCACGACGACCCCGCCCGAGGCCGCGCCGGCCACGGCGGCGCCCGCTGCGACCTCCAAGCCCTCCGGGGGCGGCGGCGGCGCCGGCAAGAGCCTGGCGAAGCAGGGCTGGGCCGCCCTCGACCGGGAGGACTACGCCAAGGCGCGCGCGCTGTGCCTGGACGCCATCGACGCCAACCCGGCGAACGCCGACGCCCACTACTGCGTCGGCATGGCGTCGGAGGGTCAGGGCGACGTGTCCACGGCCGTGCAGCGCTACTGCAAGGCGAAGAGCCTCACCGAGGACGGCACGATGCTCCGCGAGCTCGAGGGCATCCTGAAGCGCCTGGGCAAGAGCTGCAGCTGACCGGCTAGATCGACTAGTATACTAGAAGGCCTCGCCCCAGCCCGCGACCAGCCCCCAGCCGCCGTCGGTGAAGCCCAGGTCCAGGCGCAGGGTGTTGTCCGGGCGAGGGGGGAGGCGCATGCGCAGCCCGAGACCTCCCCCGGGGTGAGGGGAGCGATCCTCGTCCACCGGCACCCAGGCCAGCTCGCCAAAGGCCGCCAGGCCCCAGCTCGGGCTCAGCTCGGCCCGAAGCTCTACCGCCCCCGCCAGCAGGTTCGGGCCGCGGTAGCGTCCGCTGGGCGCGCCGCGGAGCAGCTCGGACCCGCCCGCGGAGGGCAGGCGCCAGATCGGGGTCTGATCGTCCATCCAGGGCGTCGTCTCCCCCAGGAGCCGGGCGGCGATCGCGGCGCGACCGAGCGGCTGCCGCGCCCGCAGGTCCAGGCTCACGCGCCCGAGCGGGTAGTCCGCCAGCCCGAGCTCTCCCGCCACGCGCGCGCTGGCCCGACCGTCCTCCCCCTCCCAGCGCGCCCCTCCCAGCACCCCGTGCCCGGAGAGCGTCTCCTCGAGCGCGTCCAGGCGGAAGAGCGGCCCGGCCCAGGCGGTGAGGGGACCGGAGCGCACGCCCAGACCAGCGAAGGCGGCGGTCTGCGAGATCACCAGCGTCTCCGCCTGATCTCCCGCGTAGACGTCGAGCACGCTGCGCGAGGCGCTCAGGCTGCCCAGCCCGAAGGGGGAGCCCGGCATCCGCCAGGACAGCGAGAGGTTGGCGATCCCGCGCGAGGTGGCGAGCAGGCTGGCGTCCAGCCGAATCCGCTCCCAGGCCAGGTCGGGGTGGACGAGCCGCGCCGCGCCGCCCAGCCCCAGGCCGGGTCCGCCCACCACGCCGACGCCGAGCACCCAGGTCCCCGGCCCGCGGGGGAAGACCGCCTGGGGATCCGTGAGCCAGCGCTGGCGCAGCGCCGCCGCCTCGGGCAGGGTCAGGGCCGCTCTGCGCGTCAGCGCCTCCGCCTGATCCACCTCACGGATCAGCCCGAGATCGCGCAGGGTCAGCTCATAGTCCGCCTCTGCCAGATCGCACCAGGCGTCCGGGGTGGGGCAGACCGCCAGGGCCGCCTCGGCGCGCGGGCCGTGCACCATCCAGCCCAGGTTGCCCGAGACCCGCAGCATCCGCACCTCGGCCATGGCCCGAAGCGCAGGATCTTCGGCCTCGGTAGCGGAGCGCCACGCCTCGCGCGCCGCCTCGCGGTCGCCCACGCGCCAGGCGGCGTCGCCCGCCTCCAGGGAGGCGCGCGGGTCCATGGCCAGCAGGAGCAGGACGCCGATCATCCCCGCAGCGTAGCGCGGGCGAGGGGGCACTGGGTAGCGGGCGGCCATCCGGGACAATAGGAGTCCGATGGAGGTCTCCATGACGACGTTCGCCGCCCTGCTCGCCCTCTCCGGCCTCGCGCGCGCGGCGTGCGAGGACTGGGGACAGGTCTCGCCCGAGGAGCGCATCGTCTACGTCGGCGAGACCGTGACCTTCTACATCGTCGACGGGACGGAGCGGGAGTGCGGAGACGTGGACCGCTGTCAGTGGTCCGTGGACGACGGGCAGGGCTCGCTCAGCACCAGCTCCGGCAGCCCCGTCGACTGGACGGCGCCCGACGCGCTCGCCGACTGCCTGCCGGTCAGCCTGCGCATCTACGCGGAGTGCCCCGGGGTCGCCACCGGCTCCGCGCTCCTCGATCTGCGGTGCACCGACGCGGATCTCGAAGAGCTCAAGGCCAGCCGCGGGTCGACGATCGCGGGCGGCGGTTGCGGGACCCCGCCCGCCGCCGCCGCCCTGCTCCTCCCCCTCATGGGCCTGCTCGGCCGGAGGAGGGGGTGCTACCAGTCGCCTTCGGACCAGTCGTCCTCGCCGTAGTACTCCGAGCAGCTCGTCGTGCCGACGAAGCCGACGCTGGCCTTGACCGTGGTCGGGTCGAGGATCGCCGCGGCGGTCAGACCGGCCTCGGAGACGGCCCACAGGTCGTCGTCCATGACCACGCTGCGGCGCACCGGCGCGCACCAGGGGTCGAGCCCGGTCTCCTCGAGCACGGCGCTCTGCGAGATCTGCCCCAGGCTGGAGAGCCCATCGGTCGTGGCGTGGATGACCTCGAGCACGCTCTCGCCCTCCCAGTTGGTGGAGGGGATGGCCAGCACCTCGGCCGCGGCGAAGTAGTTGAAGGCGTGGTGGTCGCTCTGCGCCTCGGAGTCGCTGGCCTCCAGCAGCAGGCGCGTGGAGAGGGCCGGGTTGTACAGGTCCGTCACGTCGAAGATCGAGACGGCGAGCTGCCAGCCCTCGCTGCCCTCGTCCATGCCGACCGCCAGCAGGTGGCCGTCGTCCATCGGGTGCAGGTAGTTGGAGAAGCCCGTCACGGCCAGCTCGCCGGCCAGCTCGATGTTCGAGGGATCGCTGAGGTCGATGGTGAACAGCGGGTCGCCCCACTGCTGCTCGTAGGTGACGATGTAGCCGATGCCGCGGATGAAGCGCACGGCGAAGATGCTCTCCTCCGGCGCCAGCCCGGTCAGCGCGTCCAGCTCGATGGCCTGGCCCTGCTGGAAGTCCAGGGTGCGGACCGAGGCCGAGGCGACCCAGTCACCGTCCACCTCGGTCGTCGCCAGGCGCAGCACGCCGTCGTACTCCGAGAGGGCGAACTGGCTGTACATCTGGCCGGGCACCTTGGCGGTGGCGATGTACTCGGGGTGCGCGGCGCCCTCCGAGATGTCGAACTTGTGCACCACGCTGTCCAGCTGGTTGTCTACGCTGACGAAGGCGCCCGAGTCGTCGGTCCACTCGGAGTAGCCGACGTAGATCGCCTCGGTGGACGCGTAGACGGTGTCGGCGCGACCCACCACCGCCTCGCCCTTGAACTCGGACAGCGGATCGGCGAGATCCAGGCTCAGCACGTTGGTGATGTAGGTGCCCGTCTCGGTCTCGGACGCGTAGACGTCCGTGCAGTCACAGGCCTCGCCCTTCTTGACCTCCCAGGTGGCGCCGGACAGGCGGTTGTCCATGCGCCAGGGCAGGAAGTCCGGAGCGGAGAGGTCGTTGATCTTCTTGCGGGCGTCGGACAGGCTCTCGGCGTCGTCGGCCAGGCGCATCTCCTCGTAGGTGACGACGTAGAGCGTGTCGCCGATGCGGCGGGTGGCCTCGAAGCCGCCGGTCGCGTAGGTCTCGCGCACGACCACGGGCGCCGCGCGGTCGGAGACGTCGATCACCGTGGCCAGCGTGTAGAGGTCGGCGTCGCGGCCCACTGTGTCGCCCGAGCGCGGGCTGGGGACGCTGTCGTAGCGGTCGAGCTGTGAGATCGCGATGACGTAGTCGTCCACCAGGTAGATGCCCATGGGCGAGCCGTCCACGGCGATCTTGGAGAGGAAGCTGGCCTCGTCGGTCGGGAAGGCCTTGGAGATGGTCAGGTAGTCGCCGGACAGGGCGTAGATCCAGGTCCCGTCGGTCTTGACGAGGTCGTCCTCATCGACGTCCGCCTCCTGCAGGTTCGTCTGGCTGTAGGAGCTGGCGCTGTCATCGGTGGGCGCGGCGGATCCGGTGTCCATGCTGCCGGCGTCCTCCGAGGCCATGACCAGGCTGTTCTCGGTGCTGCCGAAGCCGCCGAAGCCGCTCCAGGCCCAGTCGTACTGCGCCTCCATGCGCGCCATCCCGCGGATGTAGCGCTCCATGTCGTTGCAGCTCGAGAACGCCTCGAGCTGAGGATCGGGGTCCTTGGCCTTGCAGCCGAGGGCCAGCGTGACGAGGGCGAGCGGGAGGAAGGGGCGCATGGTGGTCTCCAGTAGAAGTAAAGGTTAGAAGCGGATATCAACGAGCTGAACGTTCGCGGCATAGCCGTCGCGCGTCCGGCTGACCGTCGGGATGGGCAGGGCGAGGATCGGGTGCTCGTCGGTGCCGCTGAGCATGGCGCCGGCCACGACCGTGGGCAGCGGGCGCTCGATGCCCTTGGCGAGCACGTAGCCGAGGGCGCCGCCGCCGATCGCGAAGACCTCCATCGTGGTGTAGACGCCGGACTCCGACCAGAGCACCAGCTCGCTGGTCGCGACGGCCAGCCCGCCGCCCACCGCCGCCCCGGCGACGGAGCCGAGCAGGATCATCTGGGCGTCCACGCGGCGCAGCCCGGCGGCCTTGCCCGCGCCGTAGCCGGCCAGGGTGCCGACGTCGGCGGCGAGGAGGAAGGGCAGCACGTCGTGGCGCGGCTCGCCCTCCCAGAAGTCCTGCTCGTCGTCGATGGCCAGCAGGGTGAGCAGGGTGAGGCCCGGGGCCAGCGCGGCGCCCGCCCGTCCCATCGCCACGCCGCCCTCGTCCAGCGGCAGCTCAGCGAGCGCGTACCCGCCCGCGCTGCCGACGATCGCGCCGCCCAGCAGGCCCCAGCCGCCGTACTCCCAGTACTCTCCCTCCGGGTGGAGCAGCGTGAGGTACATGCCGTGCGCCATGCCGAGCTGCTGGGTGTGGATGATCGTCGTCACGTCGCCGTGGGTCAGGCCCTCCTCGCGCTTGTAGAGCAGCGAGGCCGCCGCGCCGCCCGCGCCGCCCGCCAGGGCGCCCCCGAAGACCAGCAGCGGCTTCTCGTTGAAGTTCCCGCGTGTCTCGTTGATCCACATCATGTTCGGGCCGAGCAGCCAGGCGCCGGAGACCGTCTGCCAGGGCAGCAGCCGCAGGCGAGCGGCGGCGTCCCCCGCCTTGGGCAGCCGCTTGAGCCGCTCCCGCGCCTCGCTCTGCACGAGCGCGGGCATGGTGGGCTGCATCAGCCAGTTCAGCAGGCTGCGCGCCTCGTCCCAGGACTGCTCGGCGATGAGCTGGTCGGCCACGGCGAGCGCCTCCTGGTGGACGTTCGCGGTCGGCGCGGGCGGCGGAGCGATGACCTCCGGCGCGGGCGGCGGAGCGATGACCTCCGGCGCGGACGCGGGGTCCTGAGCGGCGGCGACGTTGAGCAGCAGGGCGAGCGCGGTCAGCATGGTGTCCCTCGGTTGTTCCGATGGAATGCATGAACCGTGCCATCGGACGGAATGTTGGTTTAAGGATTGCTATTCAAAGGATATAAATGTATTCTGTTCTCGTGGTGCGCGCGGATCGCGACACCGATGTCGCGCTCTCAGCAGCGCCGCACGGAGAGCGGGATCTGCTGGCGAACCTCCTCCACCCGCGCCGGGTCGATCTCCGCCAGGCAGACGCCCACGCCGTCCCCGCACTCGCCCACGATGGTGCCCCAGGGGTCGACGATCAGGCTGTGGCCATAGGAGCGGCGCAGCCCCGCGTCGTCGTGCGGGCCCCACTGCGCCGCCGCGATCACCCAGCTCTGGCACTCGATGGCGCGGGCGCGCAGCAGCGTGTGCCAGTGGTCCTTGCCCGTCATCAAGGTGAACGCCGCCGGGACGGAGAGCGCCGTCGCGCCGCGCGCCACCAGGCCACGGTAGAGCTCGGGGAAGCGCAGGTCGAAGCAGATGCTCAGCCCGAGCCTCCCGATGCTGGTGTCGGCCACCACCAGCTCGTCCCCGGCGGCGGTGCGCGCGCTCTCCTTGTAGGTGATCCCGCCGCTCTTCGCCAGATCCACGTCGAAGAGGTGCAGCTTGCGATAGGTCGCCTTGATCGCGCCGTCCGGGCCGAAGAGGATGGAGGTGTTGTAGGCGCGCTGGTCGTCACAGCGCTCCGCCACGCTGCCGACGAGCAGCTCGACCTCGAGCTCCCGCGCGAGCGCCCCCAGGCGCTGGTGGAGCGGGCCGTCCACCGGCTCCGCGATCCGGATCTTCTGGTCAGGAGGCCCGAGAAAGGTCGTGTTCTCCGGGGTGGCGAGGAAGCGCGCCCCATAGCCCGCGGCGCGCCGCGCCAGGGTCTCGAGCTGGTCGAGGTTGCGCGCCACGTCGGAGGTGCAGTTCATCTGAAGAGCGGCGATGAGCATGGGTTGAGCTTCCTTTGTGACCTGCTAGACGGATGATACGTTATTATGGGCGAGTCATCGGAGGAAGAGATGCGACGAGCCATCGGGTTTCTGGCGATCCTTTCGGCGTGTTCGGGGAACGACACCAAGGTCGGGGTCTACAACACGCCCCCCAGCGTGAGCATCACGTCGCCGCCCGACGGGTCCAGCTTCGACGAGGGCACCACCATCACCTTCGAGGCCATCGTCGACGACGACTTCACCGATCCGGCCGACATGACCCTCAGCTGGGCCACGGATCGCGACGGCGCGCTGCAGGGCGCGCTCCCCGCCGATGGCAGCGGGCTCATCACCTACAGCACCGCCGGTCTGAGCGTGGGCAACCACGTCGTGTCCTTGCAGGTGGTGGACACGGAGGGCGAGAGCGCCTCCGACAGCGTCAGCGTCACGGTGGACGAGGTGGCGGACAACCCGACGATCACCGTCGTCCATCCGGCGTCGGGCGAGACGGGCACCGAGGGCGAGGGCTTCGAGGTGGTCGTGCAGGTCACCGACAACCAGGATGACCCGACCGCGCTGGTCGTGACCGTGGACAGCGACGTGGACGGCGAGATCTGCGCGCCGACGCCGGATGTCCTCGGGGTGGCGAAGTGTGACGACGTCCTGTTCTCGGGCGGCGATCACGTCCTGACGTTCACGGTGGCGGACTCGAGCGGGCTCACGGCCGAGGCGGTCGTCTACTTCGCCGTCATCAGCTACGACGACCAGGACCTGGACAACGACGGCTGGACCGCCAACCAGGGCGACTGTGACGACAACGACGGCAGCGTGAAGCCGGGCGCCACCGAGTACTGCAACGAGCGCGACGACGACTGCGACGACATCATCGACGAGGAGACCGCCTGCTACGACGACGACAGCGACGGCCTGAGCGAGCTCGAGGGCGACTGCGACGACACCAACGACGAGATCAAGCCCGGCGGCTCGGAGGTCTACAACTCCGAGGACGATGACTGCGACGGCTACGTGGACGAGGGCACCGAGGGCTACGACGACGACGGCGACGGCTACACCGAGATCGCCGGCGACTGCGACGACAGCAGCGGCTCGGCCCGCCCGGGCGGCACCGAGACGGCGGACGGCCTGGACAACGACTGCGACGGCACGGTCGACGAGGGCACCACGGGCTACGACGACGACGGCGACGGCTACAGCGAGGACGCGGGCGACTGCAACGACGCCGACAGCACCGTCTCGCCCCGCGCGACCGAGGCCTGCGGCGACGGCATCGACAACGACTGCGACGACAGCGCCGACGAGGAGAACGCGTCGGGGTGCAACACCTACTACTATGACTACGACGGCGACGCCTACGGGTCCAGCGCGGTCTCCGGTCGCTGCCTCTGCTCGACCGACGGCTACTACTCGAGCCGCTACAACACCGACTGCTACGACTACAGCGCCAGCGCCAACCCGGCGGCGACCTCGTACTACACGACGCACCGCGGGGACTCGAGCTACGACTACAACTGTGACTCTGCGTCCACGCAGTACTACACGGCCACCTACGACTGCAGCTCCTGGCCGGGCTGCTCGACCGACTCCACGGGTTGGCGCTCGGGTGTCGCCTCCTGCGGCAGCTCGGCGAGCTGGGTGACGGACTGCGACACGGACTGGACGAGCTGCTCGCTCGACACCACGACCGTCACGCAGAGCTGCCGTTAGCGCCGGTCTGGTCGCGCGCCTCGAGGTCCACGCTGCCGCCCAGCAGCGCGGACACGCGGAAGAGCGCGATCGCGCCGATCCCGACCCCGAGCCAGAGCGTGGCGAGGCGGATCAGCATCGCGCTGGTCACCGCCTGGGCCTCGTTGATCCCAGGGATCAGGGCCATGGGCATGGCTACGAGCGCGCCCTCGGAGACGCCGAGCCCGCCGGGCATGGCGCCGCCCGCCACGGTCGCGAAGGCGTAAATGAAGGTCGCCACCTCCAGGTTGGCGTTGACGCCCAGGCCCTGCAGGACGAGCAGGTAGCCCAGGCACTCGGCCCCCCAGGCGACGACGCTGACCGCCACCGTGACGAAGAGGGGGAGCGGGGAGGTGCAGCGGCGCATCGCCTCGACCATCACGGCGATCTTCGGCGTGAGCTTGCCCACCACGGGCAGCCGGCCGAAGATCTGGAGGGCGAAGCCCGTCAGCCGCTCGCTGGCCAGCACCACCAGCCCGAGCGCCGTCAGGCCCGCCGGCACCGTGAGGTAGTGGATACGATCGGCCGCGAAGGTCGTCACCCCCAGGCCCGCCAGCAGCAGCACGGCGATCCCGTCGGTCAGGCGCTCCGTCACCAGCACGGGGATGGTGTTCGCCATCGGCGTCCCCGTGCGCTCGCGCACCACGTAGGGCTTGAGCAGCTCTCCCGCCTTTCCGGGCGAGATGACCATCGCCAGACCAGCCGCGAAATTCCACGCATCTTCGCCGAGCTTCATCTTCACGCCGAGGCGTCGGAGGAGATAGTGCCATTTGCCGAAGCGTAAGGTGTAATTGACCAGGGTCAGCAGGATCACAGGAGCCGCGAGATGCCACGGGAAGCGAGACAGCTGATCCTGCATCTGAGGGATACCGGCCCAGAGGCTGCCCGCGAGGTAGAGCAGCGCGCCGATCCCGATCGCGGCGATGGCCCAGCCGCGGAAGCGTGTGACGAGGTTCCCAGAATTCATGACCCTTCTTCCCAGACAGATTAAATCAATGTACCTCTCTCGCATCCCCGCGAGCGCTCTGGCAGGGTATAGGGCGCGCGGGCTCTACACAAGTCGTTCCTTCGAAGCCAGGAGCACGGGTTGAGTCGGTTTCAGGTCAGCGCCCCCGGGATCAGGCCGGCGACGGTTGAGGCCGGTAACTGGCTTGCCGCGCTGGGGCTGGGCTTGGACAAGCTCGGCTTGGACGCGGACTTCAATCGGCTGGCCTGCGAGGTGCTGCCGAACGGCACCGTCATCGCCCAGGACGTGCGGAGCGGGAACCGCTTCGTGGTGCGCCCGGAGGCCGACGAGCAGGAGAAGCCGAGCGCGGTCTCCACCCCGCGGAGCGGGAGCTCCGGCGGGTTCCGCGACGCCTCCACCCCAGAGTCCGGCTACGCGGCCGACCGAGGCGCCCCCTCGCCGGAGGACGTCGACACGGTCGTCCCGGAGGACTTCGACGAGGACGAGCAGTTCGAGGCGGGCTCCGATGACGACGAGGTCGACGGCGAGGCCCCCGGGCTGGCCCTCGACGATCTCGAGCCCGAGGCCGAGGAGCCCCTGCCCATCGATCCGGCCGAGTTCCCGGACGCGACGGACGAGGAGGCCGTGGACGCCGACAGCGCGACCGCCTCGGGCAACGAGGGCCTGCTGGTCGAGCACACCGACGAGGACGTCGCCGAGATCGACTCGCGCATGGTCGAGCCGCTCCCGCCGGAGCTCTACGAGCCGGACGCCGGGACCTCCGCCGAGGACGAGGACGAGCAGGAGGTCCTGGAGCTCCTGGAGACCATCCGGCACGCGCGGACAGACATCCTGGCCTGGCAGGTGGCGCTCTCCGTCGCCATGCAGCTCGTGCCCTCCGAGGCGGGATCAGCGCTGCAGCGGGATCCCAACGGCAGCGTGCAGTTCGTCGGCACGGAGGGGCCGGGCAGCCACGTCCTGCGCGGCGTGCGCCTGCCGCAGGGCATCGGCATCATCGGCTTCTGCATGGATCGCCGGGCCAGCATCATCGTCCATGACCCGAAGAACGATCCGCGCTTCTATCGGGACATGGACGATGCCACCGGCTTCGCGACGCGCGCCGTGCTCTGCGTGCCGGTGGCGCTCGAGACCGAGGTCTTCGGCTGTCTCGAGCTGATGAACCCGCCGATCGGCCAGTCGTTCACGCGCGTTCACATCGAGCTGGTCGAGATGGTCGCGTTCACGCTGGCCGACGCCCTGGTCACTGGACGTTCACCTTAGTGACCATCGTGGTCTTCATCTCGGACTTGAGCCGCGTCTGCAGCTTGGTGTAGAGATCGAAGTTCTCGGGGTTGGTGGTCTCGAGATCGACGACCTTGTCGTCCTGCTCACGCGCCGGGTGCTTGTAGAGCCAGAACTCCATCTGGCTGCCGTCGTCGTAGGTCAGCCGCCACTTGTGGCGGTTGGCGACCGTCCAGCCCGTGGTGCCGTCCTTGAGCGCGACCGTGGCGGTCGTCTTGATGGTGCAGTCGTACATCCAGGGGGAGAAATTGCTGTCGTAGAGGCAGTCCACGTCGGTGATGGCGCCGGGGACGATGGTGATCGACTTGATCTCCGTCCAGGTCGCCTCCTTGGCGCTGTTGCCCTTCTCCAGGGAGACCTTGAGGTCCTTGGGCTCGGTTGACCAGCCCTCCTCCCCGTACCAGTCGGTGCTGCGCTCGATGCGCTTGACGCGCCCAGCCTTCGCCGAGCCGTTGGCCTGGGTGACCGTGATGTTCAGGTCGGCGTTGTTGACCTCCGGGGGAGGCTCGGGCGGAGCGGCCTCCGGCTCGGGCTCCGGCTCAGGGGCCGCCTCGACAGGGGCGGGGGCCGGGGGAGCGGCGTCCGGCGTAGGGGCCTTCTTGGGCCCGCAGGCGACCAGCAACAGGATCAGCGAGAGAGTGCGCATGCTTGCTCCTTGGACAGGTTCCCGGGGGCGCTGTGCGCGGCCGCCGGGTTCGGGTGCACGGGCCAATTCCTGCCCCGGACGAGGGCCCGGCGCAAGCGATCCCCACCAAGTCGGCAGGGGGCTCGCGTAAAGAAGACATCTCAAGACGAGGATTCTGGAGCGGGCCCCGGCTCGGGAGAGCCGACGGGGGGCGTCGGGGGCGCGCCCGGACTGGCGAGCAGCCATCCGATACACAGGCCGCCGACCGCCTGGAGGCCGACCTGCTGCAGGCGCACCACCGCCGCCACGGCCAGCGCGTCGCTCAGGGCGAGGCCGCAGGCGCCGACGAGCAGGGCCGTGAACGCGGCGTCCCAGGTGAGCTGAGAGCCGGGAAGGGCGAACATCAGCACCGCTCCCGCCGTGCTGAGCGTGTAGGTGAAGACCAGCCCGGCCGGGTCCGGCATCACGCCGAAGGCCCAGGCGGCGGTCCCGATGCCCACCGAGACGGTGAGGTGCCCCGCGACGGCCCAGAGCACCGCGCGCGCGTAGGCGCCGGGGCCGCGCAGGACCACCGCCGCCAGCGCCGAGGTCAGCGAGGTGACCATCCGCTGCGCGCGCTCGGCGGGTCCACGAAGGGCGGGCGCCCGCCCGATCCAGCCCAGCACCCGGGTCGCGAGCGCCTGCCAGATCTGCGGCTTCGCGGCCAGGAGCGCCAGCGTCGCGCCGCCCGCGCCGATGAGCAGCGCCGAGGCCGTCAGCCAGCGCTCGTAGCCGGCAGGTACGGGAAGATCGCAGGAGAGCCAGATGCCCATCGCCAGCAGCGCGGAGGTCGCCAGGCCGACCACGCGCGCCGCCACGCCGGAGGCCAGCGCGTCGGAGAGGGGCAGCCGGTAGCGGCGGTGGGCGAACCAGGCGGCGCCCAGCTCGCCCACGGGCCCGGGGAAGGCGTAGTTGAGCAGCAGCCCGCCCAGCAGCATCGCCGTCAAACCCAGGGTGGAGGCGCGCACACCGGGGGGCATCAGGCTGCGCCAGCGGAGGCCCATGAAGACGAAGGCCGCGCTCATCAGGAGCGTGGCGAGCGCGATCCACTCCCAGCGCGCCCGCTCCAGCAGGTCCTGGATGGCGCCGCGGCCGAGATCGGTGCTGGAGACGACCACGATCGCCAGCAGCACCGCCCCCAGGCCGAGCGCGCTCGACGCGAGGCCGCGCACCAGCCCGCGGCGGAGCGCGCGCGGGTCATCGGGCAGACCCGACGAGCCGGCGCCGGGGAGCGGGGGCTCTCTCACGTCCGATCGAGCAGGTTGTACTTGTTGAGCTTGTAGCGCAGCGTGTTGCGCTCGAGGCCGAGCAGGCGGCTCATCGTCGGGCGGTCCCCGCCGGTCTGCTCGATGGCGCGCACCAGCAGCGCCCGCTCGATCTGCTCGATGTGGTCGGGCAGGTTGAAGCCCTCCGCGAGCTGGGGCAGGTCGCCGGTCGCGCCCGTGTACGGCTTGACGGTCATGTCATAGGCGCTGTTGCCCAGGACCACGGCCCGCTCGGCGAGGTTGGCCACCTCGCGGACGTTGCCGGGCCAGCCGTGGGTCGCGAGCGTGGCGAGCTGGTCGGGGCTCGGCGTCGCCGAGGGGCGGCCGAATCCCTGAGAGTGAATCTGCAAAAAATGGCGGAGCAGCGGCTCGAGGTCGGCCGGGCGCTCGCGCAGCGGCGTGACCCGGACGACCAGGACAGCCAGCCGGAAATAGAGCTCCGGCCGCAGGTGGCCCTGGGCCATGCGCAGATCGATGTCCGGGCTGGCGGTGGCGATCACGCGCGGAGGGCGTCCGGCCTCCAGCGTCTCGAGCTGGCGCAGCAGCGAGGCCTGCGCCTCGGGGCTCCAGTCGTCCACGGCCGGGATGAGCAGCGAGCCCGCCTCGGCGAGCGCTTCGTCGCTGGGCAGGTGGTTCGGCCGCGCGACGAGCATGGGCTTGTCGCGGTCGAGCCCGTGGTGGTGAAGCCAGCGCGCCAGATGGGTGCGCCCGGTGCCGGTCTCGCCCGTGATCAGCACGGTGGAGCGCACGGTGGCCAGGCTCAGCGCCTGGTCGCGCACCAGGCTGGTGAGCTGGCTCTCGCCCACGATGGAGATCACGGTGTCCACGGGCACGCGACGCAGCTCGCGCACGCGCCTCAGGAGCTGATCGGCCATGACGGGCTTGGTGAGAAAGTCCAGCGCGCCCAGGCGCATGGCCTCGACCGCCGCCTCCACCGACCCGAACGCGGTGAACACGATCACGTCCACCGGAGGATCGCAGGCCCGCGCCGCGCGAACGACGGCGAGGCCGTCCACGGGCTCCATGCGAAGATCGGTGAAGACGAGATCGAAGGGCTGCTGGTGCAGACGGCCGATAGCGGTCTGGCCATCATAGCAGGCTTCTACCCTGTGGTTCTCGCGTCCGAGCAGGCGGGCCATCGAGTCCGCAGCTACCCGGTTGTCGTCTACCACGAGGATCGCCAGCCTCGGGCTACCCTCACCTTGCAAAGGGCACCTCCAACGATTCGTCCACGGGCAGGGTGGCGACGAAGCGCGCGCCGCCGAGGGGGGAGTCCTCGCAGCGGATGGCGCCGCCGTGGGCCTGGACCACCTGTTTGACCAGGGCCAGGCCGAGGCCAGTGCCGCCCGCCTTCGAGGAGTAGTAGGGCTTGAAGACGCTGTCCCGCTCGCGCGCGGGAACGCCCGGACCGTTATCGTCTACCGTAATCACCGCCTCGCGTCCCCTCCGCACGATCTCGACCTTGACGACGCCGGGGGGTTCCTGGCCGGAGAACTCGATCGCGTTCAGCAGCAGGTTCTCCAGCGCGCGCCGCACCAGGGACGGATCCATGACCATGGGGAGGCGCGCCGGCGCCACCAGGTCCACGGTGACCTGCCGGTTGCGCGCCTGCGGCGTCGCCACGCCCATCGCCTTCTGGATGATCTCGACGAGATCCGCGCTGGTGCGGGAGATCTGCAGCGGCCCGCTCGAGCGCAGGAAGCGCTGAACCACACCCTCCAGCACGTTGATCTCGGTCTCGATGCTGGTCAGCAGCGTGTCGCGCTCGGTGGGATCCTTCTCGGTACGGGCGAGGGTGGCGAGCAGCGAGAGGCTCTGAAGCGGGTTGCGCACCTCATGCGCCACCATGCTGGAGAGCTGGGCGACCGAGGCCAGCCGGCTGCGGATCTCGTCCTCCCGCGCCTCGACGGCGCTGGCCAGCTCGTTGAGCGCCGCGGCCACCTGCGCGATCTCCGGATCACCCGGCGTGGGGACGCGCACGCCGCGCTCTCCGGTCGCCATCCTCTCCGCCGCCTGCGCGACCTCGCGGATCGGCGCTAGGATGAAGCGAACCCCGACGATCACGCCGAGGCCGACCAGCGAGCCCATCAACACGATCAGCGCCCGCGTCTGGGCGCCGCGATCCTCCTGCTCGGAGAGGTAGGTCGGCTCGGCGACGGCGATCGCCCAGCCGAGGAGATCGCCCTGCTCTCCACGAATGGGGCTGCAGGTGGCTCGCCAGGGCTGGCCGTTGGCGTCCTGAAAGCTGGCCCAGGAGAGCTGCTCGTTGACCCGCGCGCCCGCGCAGGCGTCGAGCCCCGCTCTCCCGATCTCCTCGCTCGCCGCGCCCGCCCAGGCCTTGAGCTCGGCGTCCCGGCTCGCGACGAACAGGCCGCCCACCTTGCCGAGGCGCGCCATCTCCGTCAGGCGCTGGCGAGCGGACTGCGCCTCCGCGCTCTCGGTCGGCGCCGCGTCTGGCGCTGGCGGCGCCGCGTCTGGCGCTGGCGGCGGCGGCGGCAGGACCAGCGCGCGACCGGGCTGCTGCGCCAGCACGGCGACCAGCTCCAGGCGCGATTGAAACGCCTCCTCCTGCACGCGGGCGGCGTCCCAGAGCACGTCGAAGGAGGCGAAGGCCACCGCCAGCGCGGTGAATCCGCCCAGCGCCAGAGTCAGGATCGGCGCGGTGGCGGCGCGCAGCTTCGCGAGGTTCAAGGCCCAATCTCCGCAGGTCTCAGCAGCCGACCTGGACCTCGAAGGGGACCGTCGCCGTCCCGCCCATGGTGTCCGGAACGCCAGAGAGCCCGATGATCGGCGAGAACGGCACGGACACCGTGATCTCGAGCTGCTCGATGCTCTCGGGAGGATCCTCACCGTACATGTCGGACGTGGCCGTGACGGTGATGGTGGGGCTCGCCAGGTTCCAGCCGCTCAGGGCCTCGGAGAGCGCGGTCTCCGCACGTTCGGTAGGGCAGACGCCATCCGAGCCGTGATCGTAGGAGACGCCCAGGCGCGCGGCATGCCAGAGCTCCGTCTGTACGACCGTCGCCTGAAAGAGGTACATGCTCCAGTCGATGAAGGCGAAGAGCAGCGGCACGAAGCCGAGCACCATCACCAGCGCGAACTCGATCGCCACCGCGCCAGCGCGTCGGGAGGAACGCCGGGGGGAAGTGCTCATGGCGCCACCATCGCGTAGACCGAGTTGAGGTGATCGGGTGGGGACAGGCCCGCGGGGAGCAGCCCGGTCACCGCCTCGAAGGGCACGTTGAGCGTCACCAGGAGCAGGTCCCGCGTGCCGCCGCCGACGTTGATCGTCTCCGTGCCCAGGCTGACCTCGACGCCATCATCCGAGGTGTCGAAGCTCATCTCGGCGAGGCGCATCTCCGCCCAGTCCGTCGCCGCGTGGGTGCGGTTGTCGGGGCTGATCGAGGCGGAGACACCGACGCGGGCGGCGTCCCGGCCGACGCGCATGACGCGGATCTCCTGGTAGAAGTACCAGGACCACTCCAGGATGGCGGCGAGGAGGGGCAGGAGCACGAAGGTCATGCAGAGCGCGAACTCGATCGCGGCTGCGCCCTTTCGGTTGCGGTGGATCCTGCGCGGTCTTGCGTCGGACCGACGGGCGTGCATTTCAGACACGATGCAGCCTCCCCTGTCTGGGCCTGCTCAAACCATAGCATGCTGGGCCGAGGACGGCGAAAATTTTTCGACTATTCGGATACGGCCTCGGCCTCACCCGACTCCTCGTCCGTCGTCTCCTTCACCACGCTCTGACGCAGGGCCAGGCCCTCCTCGCCAGAGAGCGGGTACTGCGCGTTGGCCACGCTCGCGCGGCCGAGGTCGGCCTGCGTGCGGAAGGCCGCCGAGCTCGCGCGTCCGAAGTCATACTGGAGGTGGACCGGCTGGGCACAGCCGGCCAGGAGGAGCAGCGCCGCGAGGAGACGTGTCATGGTGACTCCAGAGGGGAAGTTGGCGCGATGGGAGCGCTCGGGGCCCCCGACTCGATGGGAAGGACACGGATCAGGGCCGCGCGGGCCTGCGCATGCTGCGGCGCCGCGGTCAACGCCGCGTTGTAGGCGTCGGCCGCCGCGGGCATGTCGCCGCGCAGCTCCAGGCCCACGCCGAGGTTGTAGCGCGCGTCGGCCTCGCTGCCCGTCGTGCGGAACAGGCGCCAGGCCTCTTCGTCCTGGCCATCGGCCAGCAGCGCGTAGCCCAGGTTGTTGCGCGTGCGCGCGCTCGAGCCGTCCAAGGCGATGGACTGGCGCAGCGCGACGACAGCCTCGGAGGCCCTGCCGCGGGTGAGCAGCGCGAAGCCGAGGTTGTTCCAGTAGGAGGCGTTGTTGGGCGTGCTGCCCGTCGCGGCCTGGAAGTGGCCGATCGCCCGGTCGAGGTCTCTCAGCTCCAGCTCCAGCATCCCCAGCTCGTTCTGGGCGGGGCCGTAGGCTGGGTGACGACGCGGCACGGTCACGAGACGGGCCCGCGCGTCGGCCGCCAGCCCGGTGCGGACCAGCGCCTGCCCCTGCAGCAGGTCGAGCTGCGGGTCCTCGAAGCCCTCGGCCCGCAGCCTGGCGATCATCGCCAGGGCGCCCTCCGGGTTGCCGCCATCGAGCAGCAGATGGACCACGTCCAGCCGCGCCTGATCCTTGCCGGAGGGGGTCGCCCAGGCCGGCGTCTGCTCGGAGTCGGGCTGCGGCGCCTTGCGCGCGGCGCAGCCCAGCGACAGCGAGAGGCAGAGGAGCAGGTGCCGCATCAGCCGCCCCCTCCGCCCCCGAGCATCGGGATCAGCTTGCGGACGATGTTGATCCCCGCCGGCCCCAGGAGGATGCAGAAGAGGGAGGGCAGGATGAAGAGGATCATCGCCACGGTCAGCTTGGGCGAGATCTGCGCGGCCCGCTCTTCGGCCGCCAGCATACGCTTCGTGCGGACCAGGTTCGCGTGCACGCGCAGGGCCCGCGCGACGCTGGTGCCGAAGCGCTCGGCCTGCGCGAGCACGTTGACCAGCGCGTTGACCTCGTCCAGGCCGGTGCGCATGTCCAGATGACGCAGCGCCTCGATGCGCGGCACGCCCGCCTCGACCTCGTAGTTGACGAGCTGCAGCTCCTTGGCGAGATCCGGCGCCGCGACCTCGATCTCCTTGGCGATGCGGCGGAAGGCGGCGTCCAGCCCGAGGCCCGCCTCCACGCTGCTGACCAGCAGGTCGAGCGCGTCGGGGAAGGTGCGCAGCAGGCGCTGCTGGCGGGACTTGAGCTGGCTGTCCAGCGAGATCCCGGGGAGGTAGTAGCCGACCGCCACGCCGATCAGGGTCACCAGGACCGTCGGCAGGAGCGACTCGGTCCGAAAGACCAGGTACGACATCCCGGCCCCGAGAAAGGCCAGCATGACGCGCACGCCGGTGAACAGCTCGAGGTTGTTCCGCCCGCGATAGCCCGCCTGGATCAGCCGCTTTCGTAGGAGATGCGCCTCATCTTCCGGCGGGCGCGCCAGCTTGCCGAAGGCGGTCGCCGCGCCGCGCACGGACTCCGTCTGGAAGATGGGCTCCTGGTCCTTCGCGCCGCCGGTCATCTCGGCGATGCGATCGCGGGCGCTGCGCTCCGGGAAGAGCAGCATCCTCAGGCCGAACGCGATGGAGAGGACCACCACAAGGCTCGCGAAGACGAGCAGCGCTGCGAGGAGCCCGAAGTTGTCCATCATCGTCAGACATCCACGCGCGAGAGGCGGACCATGACCACGACGCCGGTGCCGAACATCCCGATCGCGGCGCCGAGGATCCAGGGGCCGACGGGGTCCGTGACCAGCGGGGACAGGTACTCACGACGAATGAGGAGCAGGGCCAGCGTCACGAAGATCGGAATAAGGCCGAGGATCACGGCCGAAATTCGCGCCTCGGCGGTCAGCGCCTTGACCTTCGCCGTGAGCACGAAGCGGTCGCGGACGGTCTTCGCGATGCTGTCGAGGATCTCGATGAGGTTACCGCCCGTGTCCCGCTGGAGCAGCACGGCGCTCACGAAGATCTTGAGATCGAAGTTCGAGGGGTTGCGGACGGTCAGCGATCCCAGGCACTCCCGGAAGTCCCGGCCCAGCCGGTGCTCCTCGTAGACCCGCCCGAACTCGGCGGAGATCGGGAGCGGCATCTCCTCGGCGCACATCCGAAGCGCGTCGGAGAACCCGTGTCCCGCCTGCAGCGAGCGCCCGACCAGGTCGAGCGCGTCGGGGAGCTGCTCCGAGAGCTTGCGCGCCCGCTCAGCGCCGCGGCTGGAGAGGATGAGGATGGGGATGAGGCCGAAGATCACGCCGATGAGGCCGATGGGGCCCTTGGCGATGAAGATGAACAGCACGCTGCCGATGAGCGCGAACAGGCCGCATCGCACCAGCAGGTCGGAGACGAGGATCTCCTCCCCGGACTGCCGGATGATCGCGTCCAGCGACTCGCCGACCACGCCCAGCGCCTCGGCCGCCTTGTCCTGTACCTGCAGACGGAAGAGGCGATCCTCGGGCTTGTCGGCCAGCGTGCCCAGTCGGCGGGCCAGCTCGCGCGCAGCGGACTCCTCTCGGGCCTTCAGGCCCCAGTAGAGAAAGCTGGCCGCCATCGCCAGTCCGATGAAGGACACGGCCGAGGCGAACACAACGACGAGCATCTCCCCCATCAGACGTCCATCTTGAAGCGGAAGAGGTCAGGGTGGAGCTCGATGCCGTTGCGCTGCAGCCGCCCGGTGAACTTCGGGCGCACGCCCGTCGCCTTGAAGGTGCCGCGCACGCGCCCGTCGTCGTCCACCGTTCGCTGCTCGAAGGTGAAGATGTCCTGGGTCGTGACGACCGAGCCCTCCATGCCGACGATCTCGGTGAGCGTCAACATGCGGCGCGAGCCGTCCGAGAGACGATCTACCTGGATGATCACGTCGAGCGCGCGCGCGATCATCTCTCGGATGTTCTTGTCCGAGAGGTTCTGCATGCCCATGCCGATCATCGTCTCGAAGCGGGAGAGCGCGTCGCGCGTGCTGTTCGCGTGGACGGTGGCCAGCGAGCCCTCGTGGCCGGTGTTCATGGCCTGCAGCATGTCGATGGCCTCACCACCGCGGATCTCACCGAGGATGATGCGGTCGGGGCGCATACGCAGGGCGTTCTTCACCAGGTCGCGCGCGGTGATCTCGCCGCGCCCTTCGAGGTTCGACGGGCGCGTCTCCAGTCGGACGACGTGCGACTGCTGCATCTGAAGCTCGGCGGCGTCCTCGATGGTGAGGATGCGCTCGTGCTCGGGGATGAAGCTGGAGAGCACGTTGAGGAGCGTCGTCTTTCCGGAGCCGGTTCCGCCGCTGATGACGATGTTCAGCTTGCTGCGGACGGCGCCCTTCAGCACCTCCATGATCGGCCGCGGCACGGAGCCGAAGGCGACGAGGTCGTCCGCGAGGATGGGGACGACGCCGAAGCGGCGGATGGAGACCACGGGGCCATCGAGGGCCAGCGGCGGGATGATGGCGTTGAAGCGGCTACCGTCCGTGAGACGGGCGTCGACCATCGGGCTGGTCTCGTCCACGCGCCGGCCCACGGCCGTGACGATGCGGTCGATGACCTGCATCAGGTGGGCGTCGTCCTTGAAGCGCACGTCGACCTTCTGCAGTCGGCCCTTGCGCTCGACGTAGACCGTCCCCGCCCCGTTGATCAGGATGTCGGAGATGTCCGGGTCGCGCAGCAGCGGCTCCAGCGGCCCGAGGCCCAGGATCTCGTCCAGGATCTCCTCGACCAGTCGCTCGCGCTCCAGGCGGTTGAGCGGCAGGGCCCGGCTCTCCACCTTCTCGGTCAGGGCCGTGCGCAGGCGCGCGGCGAGCTCCTCGCGCGGCACCTTCCCGACGTGCTCGAAGTCGATCTGCGCCAGCAGCTCGCCGTGAAGATCCTTCTTCAGGCGCTCGAATTCGACCATGTCGCCTGGCTGGCCGCGACCGCTGCCCGGCTGTCCTCGGGTTTGAGCGACTCGGACCCGATCGATGAGACGCGAGCTCGACATAGAGAGGCTCCCAGAGGGGTCGGTAAAACCTGGAGTGGAGATCCCGCGCTACTTGAAGAAGCGGAAAAACGGCGTGCTGGAGGCCTTGCGCTCGACCTTGCGGGCCCCCTCGGTGACCAGCGTGACCGCGTCGCTGATGTCTTTCGAGGTCGGCGAGCGACGATCGATGTCGCGAAGCAGGCGCCCGGCGTTGACGGCCTTGCGGCAGTTGACGGGGTCATAGGTGATCGTCGCGGCGACAGGCACCCCGAGGTTGGTCTCGATGTCCTGCTGGGAGAGCTCCGTGGTCTTCTCCCACTTGTTCACGATCAGCCGGATCGCGTCCCGCTCGACGCCGAGCCTGTCCATCAGCTGCAGGCGGCGCCAGGCGTTCTTGACCGAGGGCACGTCGGGCGTGCAGACGATGAACAGCAGGTCCGCGACGCTCGACGCGGTCAGCGTGGCCTCGTCGATGCGCCCTCCGCAGTCCACGATCACGTACTTGTACGCGTCTGCCGCGACGGACATGACGCGCAGGACGTCGTCGCCCTTCACGTCCTCGGCGCCCGTCAGCTCGCTCGGCTGCGCGAGGACGTGCACCTTGCTCGGGTGAACGGCCACCGACCCGCGCAACATCCGCTCGTCGAGGCGGTTCAGGTTGCGCATCAGATCCTGAATGGAGCTGGATGGCTGCAGGTCGAGGAAGGCCGCGACATCGCCCATGGAGAAGTCGAGATCGACGACGCAGACCTGCTCGATCTGAGAGATCTCCGCGGCGAGGTTGATCGCCAGGAAGCTGACGCCGCAGCCGCCCTTGGAGCCGATGAAGGCGATCACCTGGCCGGCATGCCCGTCGTCCACGTCCACCGTGGACGCCTCGCGCACCGCCTTGCGGAGCAGGTTCGCGTCCTCCGGCAGCACCAGGAACTCCCGATAGCCTGAGCGCATCGCCGCGCGGATCCGCTCCGGATCCGTCTTCTCGGACAGCGCGACCATCGTGACCCCGGGCAGCTCAGCCGAGATCTGCGGTCCCAGCCGAATGGCGTGCTCGGCGTTTCCGTCGAACCCGACGATCACGACCGGCGGCCGAACCTTTCGGACGGCGTTGACCGCTTCGTCATAGGGTGTCGCGGCGCTGGGGATCGCCGCCTCGGTGCCCAGGCACTCGCGCACGAGCCCCATGCCGCGAGCCTCGACCCCGATGACGGCTACAGAAGTGGCGTTGCGTCCGGCAGCTCGGCGCATGATCGGTTCAGCGCTCCAGTCCGATGGGGCCAGTGGGCTCGGCGGTGCGCGAGCCGGCACGCTGATCCAACCCCAGCAGGAACAGCTCGAAGTCGTTGGGGTTGTTGTCTACGGTCTGGCCGGGACCCGGCGGCACCTCGCCGGCCGCCATCGGACGGACCAGGCGCGGCGTCACGAACATGACCATCTCCCGCTCGTCACGCTCGTGGCTGACGCTGCGGAAGAGCGCCCCGACGATGGGGATCTCGCCGAGCAGCGGCACCGAAGACTTCGTGTACGAGGTGGTCTCGGAGAGCAGACCCGCCATCGCGAAGGTCATGCCGCTCTGAAGGCGCAGGTGGCTGGCGGCGCGGCGGGTGAGCAGGCCCGGGATGGTGCTGTTGCCCAGGTTCACGCCCGAGGCCTCGTCGATCTCGCTGACCTCGGCGTAGACGCGCAGGTCGATCACGTCATTGGCCAGAACGGTCGGGACGAAGACGATCTTGACGCCGTAGTCCTGGTAGCTCAGCGAGACCGAGTCCTCGAGCGAGATGGCCAGCGGCACCTGACCGCCGGAGAGCATCTCCGCCTGCTGGCCGGAGAGCGCCACCAGGGTCGGCTGCGCCAGCACCTTCGTCAGGCTGGACTGCTCGAGCGCCTTGAGGACGCCCAGCACCATGCCCATCTCGGTGGGGATACCGGCGACGAAGGAGTAGGGCTGGACCGCCACGTCGCTGAGCACCCAGCCGAGCGAGTTGCCCGTGGTCTCGAAGCCCGTGGTGACGCCCGAGGAGAACATCCCCGCCAGCGACTGCCAGCCCACCGCTTTGCCGCTGGAGTTGTAGACCAGCTCGACGAGCCCGCCGTCCAGGCCGAGCTCACGCATCCCCGTGCGCGAGACCTCCGCGATGACCACGCTGAGCTGGACCTGGTGGTCGCCCGTCACCGTGAGCTGGTTGACGAACTCCGGGTCGTGGCTGCGCGCGATCTCGGCGACGCGCTCCAGGGTCTCCACGTCGGGGACCTCGCCCTCGACGACGATATGATCTCCGAGCGGGTAGGAGCGCACGCGCCCGTCGCCCGTGACCTGCGCCACGCGGCGGGCCAGATCGCTGAGGTCGCGATGCACGGTCACCTGGTAGACGACCGGGTTGTCCTGGTCATCGGCGTACCACACCCACAGGTCGGTCGAGCCCACCGTGACGCCGCGCACCTGGAACTGACCGGGCCGCAGGCTCTTGACCTCGGCGATGTTGCCATCGCTGACGACGATGCGGGCGATCTCGCGGGACTCACGATGGATGTGGGACTTCCCGATCTCGATGTCCAGCCAGCGGCTGGACTGCTCAGCGGCGTGGGCCGTCGGGGCGAGCAGCGACCCAACGGAGCCGAGGAGGGAGAGCATCACCAGGGAGTTCAACAGCTTCATCTCTGCACTCTCGCGACAGCCAGAGGATGGGGACGCTTGACGAAGGGCGAGCGTGTCACTTGCCCTTCGGGATCTTGTTGCCCTTGGAGTCATACTGAACGTTCTCGACGTCGCCGCCCTGGATGATCTCCACCTGGGAGGAAGGGACCGTCTTGGGGGCGCTATCGGACTTCGTCGACTTCGTGGGGGTCTGCGTCGGGGTGACGGGTTTGGGCGTGGAGTCCCAGCCGATCACGACGCTGGCCGTGATCGGGCCGTGCGTGGTCTGCTGCGTGATGTCCACGTCGCTGCGCAGGACGAGGTGCATCTCGCCGCGCACGCTGGACAGCGCCAGCTTCTCCGCCTCCTCGAGCGTCAGCTCCAGCGTCGCCGAGCTGCGCGAGCGCCGGTTCCCCTCGCGGGTGTTGCGAGCCCCACCGGAGGCAGGCGCCGCCTGCTCCTGCGGCGCGAGGCTGCTGCCGACGGCGAGCACCTGAATGCCCTGAAGGAGGGTCTCGGTCGCGTAGCTCGCGCGGCCCGTGATGTCGTCCGGCCGCAGCGTCACGATGACGTCCACGTAGTTGCCCGGCTGCAGCAGCCCGGCCAGCCCGGAGGCCTCGTCCGTCTCGATGGTCATCGCCCGCTTGCCGGGGGTGATGATGGCGTTGAGGCCCTCGCCGGCGTTGCGGCGCGCCAGGCGCTCGCCGCGGATGATCTCGTTGGCCAGGATGCGCTCGCGCGGCGTGCGCCCCAGCACCTCCTCCAGCGAGCGGAAGACCTGGGCGCCCTCCGTGTCCTGCGGCGCCATCTGCGGCGGGATGTCGCGGACCACGATGTCATCCGCTGTGAGCTGGATACCCGTATAGAGGTTCCGCTTCGCGACCACCACCGGAATGGTCTCCGGAGGCTTGTTGGCCGCCTCGAACTCCTTCTTGTACGTCTTGACGATCTGTAGGACGGCCACCGCTACGAGGATGGCGACGACGAAGGCACCGGCGAGGAAGAGTGTCGCTTTCGTCCGTCCGCCGGTCTTCTGACGGGATGCCATTGGGGCTCCAGAGGTGTTGTAGCGTGAAGTATATGTCGTTCACGCGCGCACGCCCAGGTGGCTGGCGAAGAAGGCCACCATCATCCGGGATTGCGGAGCGTCACATAGAAAAGAGCAAGTGCGAGGGCCACAGCCTTCGGCACCTGCTCCAGCTTCGGAGGGATCGTGCGTCCGCGGGCGAGCAGGACCCTGCGGGTGATCAGCAGCCCGAGGGCCAGCACCCCGTTGAGCACAGTCCCACCGAGGATGACATACAGGGTCTGCTTCCAGCCGAGGAAGACCCCGAAGACCATCGCCAGCTTCACGTCCCCGCCGCCGACCTGTCGCAGCGAGAAGGGGACGAAGTACACGGCGAGGGCCAGCGCGGCGCCGCCGAGCCCGGTCAGCATGCCGCTCAGGCCAGCAGACTGGGCCTGCAGGGCAAACCCCAGGAAGAAGCCCGCCAGGACGAGGGCGTTGGGGATTCGGCGTTGCGTGATGTCCCAGACCGCCGCGAACACGGCCAGGGTGCAGACGCACAGAATAGGGAACGTGATGGGCGCCACCGCAAAGTTCATGACGATGGACGTGCCTTGTTCGCGGATGCCAGCACCTGAACAGAGCCCCGGAACGTTGGGGGCGGTGTGGCGGGCGTTCCTGGAGAGAGCGTAGATGCCAGACACGACAACGCAGACTCGTGATGTCTCACGAATCTGCGCGTCGTTGAGTCGGGGTGACATCGAGGTCAGCGCCGAGGCGCCGACCTCGAGTCAGGCGTGATCAGCCGCCGACGGCCGCGCCGACCGTGTCACCGACGTACTCGAACAGGCCCTGGAGCTCGCCGCCGAGGTAGCTGAGCGCCGCGATGATGGCGACGGCCACCAGGCCGGCGATGAGGCCGTACTCGATAGCGGTGGCGCCGGACTCGTCAGAGAGAAGACGACGGATGGTGGTCATGGTGGTGCTCCTTTTCAGTGAGGGTAGGGGGAGTTGAAGGACGATCGAAAAGTCGGCTGAGGCAGTGAACTCGGCGGCTCGGTCCCGAAGCGCCAGGGCACCGGTTAAGGATGCTTGCTGGCGGCTTCTTGGTGGGCGCTGTCGTCCGCGCTCATGGTCCTTTTATGACATGCGCTGCTCTGGGGCGCAAGAGAGAATCGAAAAAAATTTTTCACCCCGCGCAAGATTTTCGCAGATCTGTTCAGGGGGTGGTCTCCCAGTCACAGCTTTACAAGCTCTAAATCGCCCGATGGGGCGAACTTCAGCGCGTCTTCTCCCCGCAGCAGCCGCGCCAGATCTTCTCCCAGAGCCGCGGCGCGCCACCCCGTGAGCGCGCCTGGACCCTCGACGACGGTCCTCAGGGCGAGCGCGCGGGGCAGCGCGAGCGCGCGCGCGACCCCCTCGCGCCGCTCCATCATGCCCGCCCAGAGCTCGAGGGCCTGCGCGCGCAGCACGAGCTCCGGGCCGGGGGGCCGCGGGGGAGGGG